>QIEB01000068.1 GCA_003229495.1 Flammeovirgaceae bacterium | reverse complement strand
GTGCCTGATCCCCTGGCCATGGCTGATTGGTATGTAGAGCACTGTGATATGAAAATTGTGCTGCAAATTGATGAGCCTCCATTCACCAGGTTTATGGCGGACCAGCAAGGCAAAACTTGCATAGAGATCTATAAAAATGTGTCTGCACCGATTCCCGACTACACCACTCAGAGCCATTTGATCTATCACCATGCTTTTGCAGTGGATGATCCTGAAGTAGCCCAGCAAGAATTATTGGAAGCTGGAGCGAGTTTTGTAGAAGAGGTCAGGCAACCAAGTGGAACTATACTGATTATGCTCCGAGATCCCTGGGGTGTTCCGTTACAGCTGGTACACAGGGTCGGTGGCTGGTATTAACAATTATAATGAAACAATTGACCATTGGTGTAGAATTCCTTCATATCCTAACACCCTCGTCCCTCGTCCCTCGTCCCTCGTCCCTCGTCCCTCGTCCCTCGTCCCTCGTCCCTCGTCCATAAAATAGCCACTATTTTTGACATTGTGCTGCATATTTTTGTAGATTCGCATTGTACATAATCTTGGAATAATGAAAAAGTTACTATTTTTATGCGCTGCACTCACTTTTTTAGGAACGGGTGTTTTATATGCTCAACTTTCCAAACAAGAAGCCAAAGAATGGAAAAGGAGCAAGAAGGCCATGAGTGTGGAGGATTATAAGAGCATGGTGGACCAGAACACGGGGCTTCAGCAGCAAGTCAACCAGATGACAGCTGAGCTATCTGCTGCTCAATCTGAGAGCCAACAAAAGCAAGAAGAGGTGGCGATTCTGCAAGCTAAAGTACAAAATCTGGAACAGGACCTTGCGGAAACTTACGTGATCGACGTCAGCTCGGATGAGACCAATACCGTCAACACAAAAGTCGCCAAGGGAGTATTGTTTAAGGTACAGATTGGAGCATTTCGGAATAAGGACCTCTCCAAATATTTTGGTGCCAGCGAAAACTTTGGGGGAGAAGTAGACCCGGACGGAACCCAACGATACACTCTGGGCAATTTCGCAGACTACTGGCAAGCCGATAAGTTCAAACAATATTTAAGGGAAATGGGTGTAAAAGATGCCTGGATCGTTCCCTACAAAGATGGACGACGGGTTCCCATGAAAGATGTCCTGGAAGGGGTCATCTAGAATTGGCCATTGATATTCAGAAAAAAAGCAGTACATGTTTGTGCTGCTTTTTTGTGTTACCAAATCTCAACAGAGGATCGTGAAAAATTGGTGCATGTTTTGAGACCCATACAGGAAAAATACAATCTTTTGAGAAGTGGGAGAGGCCGACTACCTTCCTACAAATAGAAAACCAAAATCAGCACAAACAACAAGATCATCACCAGGTACATAATTACATCCACCCTTATGTACTCCTTCCAACGATGGTACCAGTTTTTAATGTTTTTCACTTTCAGATAAGTATGCTCCTAAAATTAGACATTCCAATTTATTTCAAGAAAACAGCAATCAATTTACAATGCCCCATGCCCCATGCCCCAATTCATAATTTCTGATTCATAATGATTCCTAATTCAGACTCTAATTAGTTACTTTACAACGCATGCAGAAAAAATGGGTTTACAAAAGATCTCCGGAATCGTCGAAGGTACAATCCTTAGCCAACCAACTTAATATTAATTCCGTTTTAGCCACCATCCTGGTCCAACGGGGCATTGACAATTTTGAAAAGGCCAGGGCTTTTTTCAGACCCTCCCTGGACAAGTTACATGATCCTTTTCTGATGAAAGACATGACCACTGCTGTCAAAACCGTTGAAAGAGCAATAACAGCGGGTGAAAAGATTCTAATCTACGGAGATTACGACGTTGATGGTACTACTGCGGTTTCTTTGGTTTATGGTTTTATAAATACCTTATATGCAAATATTGATTACTATATTCCGGATCGATACACGGAAGGCTATGGACTATCAGAGTTGGGGTTGCAGCATGCTATCGATCAGGATTACAAACTGATAATCACCCTGGATTGCGGCATCAAAGCGGTGGATTTAGTAGCAAAGGGAGTGTCCCACGGACTGAAATTTATTATATGTGATCATCACTTTCCGGGAGAGGAATTACCACCGGCCGCCGCGGTGCTGGATACCAAACAAGGTGGATGTGCTTACCCGTACAAGGAACTCACTGGTTGTGGAGTAGGATTTAAATTGATTCAGGCCATATGCATTCAGCGCGGGATACCATTAGAAACCACTTATGAATTTCTTGACCTGGTGGCCGTGAGTATTGCCGCTGATATGGTGCCAATTACCGGAGAGAACAGGGTGTTGAGTTATTACGGGCTTAAGAAAATAAACAAAAAACCAAGACTGGGAATAAAAGCCTTGTTGGACGTAGGTGGAATTAACAGCCGGGTAGGAAATTCCGAAGTAGTTTTTAGCCTGGCTCCCAGAATAAATGCAGCGGGGCGAATTGAACATGCCAGGTCCGCAGTTGAGTTATTGCTATCCGACAGTGGTAGTGAGGCTGAAAAATGGGCCTCTAGTGTTGACCGGAATAACAGTACCCGAAAAGAGAAAGACTCCAATACTACCAGAGAGGCGCTGGCCATGATTGCTGAAACAATACCGCAAGCAAACGCCAGGTCAACGGTACTTTACCAGGAGCACTGGCATAAAGGTGTGATTGGGATAGTAGCTTCACGCTGTGTAGAGAAGTATTACCGTCCAACAATTATTCTTACCCAATCGCAGAATAAAGCTACCGGGTCGGCACGTTCGGTACCGGGATTTGATATTTATGAGGCAATTTCTGCTTGTTCCGATCTTTTAGATGCTTATGGTGGTCATAAATATGCCGCTGGCTTAACTTTGCCCCTGGATAAGATCAAAGACTTCCAAAAACGGTTTGAGGAAGTGGTCTCTGCATCGATAACTGAGGAATTGTTGACACCTTTGTTAGAAATAGACCACGAATTGTCGTTGGAAGATATAAATGATAATTTCTATAACATACTAAGGCAAATGGGACCATTTGGTCCAGGCAATATGCCGCCGGTTTTCATTAGTAAGGGACTCAAAGCGTATTCAGGGACCCAGGTGCTGAAGGAACAGCACCTGAAATTTGGAGTAAGATCGTCTTCGGGCAAATTTTTTAGCGGGGTGGCTTTCGGCCTGTCAAAATATGCAGAGGCACTCCAAGCAGGCACTTCTTTTGATGTGGCCTATACTTTGGAAATAAATACCTTCCGGGGTGAAAGATCCTTACAAATGATGGTTAAGGATATTAAATTAGCATCATGATACTGAGAGGAGAAAAATTAGTTAAGAAATATGCCAAGAGGACGGTGGTAAATCAGGTATCCGTTACAGTTGAAAGGGGCGAGATTGTCGGACTGCTGGGGCCTAATGGGGCGGGGAAGACCACCACATTTTATATGATTGTTGGGCTGATAAAGCCAAACAGCGGAGAAATATTTCTTGATGACGAAAACATAACCAGACTGCCCATGTACAAAAGGGCTAAACGAGGGATTGGATACCTGGCTCAGGAAGCTTCAGTATTCCGTCACCTCACCGTTGAGGAGAATTTATTGGCGGTACTGGAAATGTCAGATCTTACCAAACAGCAACAAAAAGAAAAAATGGAGCAGCTACTCCAGGAATTCAGTCTAGGTCATGTTCGGAAAAATAAAGGAGTGTTGCTTTCAGGAGGCGAAAGACGACGAACGGAAATTGCCAGGGCCCTGGCAGTGGATCCTCATTTCGTGCTGTTAGATGAACCGTTTGCCGGGGTGGACCCCATTGCGGTGGAGGAGATACAGACCATCGTAGCCCGGTTGCGGAAAAAGAACATTGGCATACTCATCACCGACCACAATGTAAATGAAACATTATCCATCACCGACCGCGCTTATATAATGACAGAAGGCAATCTCTTGCGCTCAGGTAGTGCAGAAGAGTTGGCAAACGACGAGCAGGTAAGAAGGGTATACCTAGGTCAAAGTTTTGAATTAAAGCGTAAAATCTAAATTGGCTCTAATTAATTCCATACTCTCCTGGGTAATGCAAAAACGGATTCACGAGGTGGAGCTGTTTATGAAATACCCTGTGGAAGTGCAAAATGAATTATTTGAGAAATTAGTCAAGCAGGCTAAAGACACTGAATACGGAGAAAAATATCATTTTCATAGTATAACGAACCACGCCGAGTTTGCTGAGCGGGTACCGGTGGTGACTTATGAGGAGCTCTTTCCGTATATCTCCCGAATTATGAAAGGCGAGCAGAACCTGCTGTGGCCCAGCGAAATCCGGTGGTTCGCAAAATCGTCCGGTACTACCAATGCAAAAAGTAAATTCATTCCGGTTTCGCAAGAGGCTCTGGATGACTGTCATTTCAAAGGTGGCAAGGACCTGATATCAATCTATATAAACAACCATCCCAGTTCAAAATTATTTGATGGCAAAGGCCTGGCCATTGGTGGAAGTCAGCAAATTAACCAGTTTGATCCAAAGTTAAATTCCTACTATGGGGATGTATCAGCAGTCATAATGAAGAATTTACCACTATGGGCGCAGTTTGTTCGGACTCCCAGTCTTGAAATAGCCCTGATGGATGAATGGGAAGAGAAAATTGAGCGTATGGCTCTTGCTACCGCCAATGAAAATGTAACCAGTATTTCTGGTGTGCCTACCTGGACCATATTGTTGCTGCAGCGAATATTGGAGATCAAAGGTAAGTCCTATATTGCAGAAGTTTGGCCCAATTTGGAATTGTTCATCCATGGTGCGGTTGCCTTCCCACCCTACAAATCCCTGTTCCAGTCCCTGATTGGGAATCCGCGGATGCGATTCCTGGAGACCTATAATGCCTCAGAAGGATTTTTTGGGATACAGGATAGCATTGATTCTGAAGAACTTTTGTTGATGCTTGACTACGGTATCTACTATGAGTTTATTCCAATCGAAAACCTCCAACAGGAAAATCCAACCACTATTGAGCTTGAACAGGTACAGTTGAATAAGAACTATGCCATGGTGATTACTACCAATGCCGGATTATGGCGCTACAAGATTGGAGATACTATGAGATTCACTTCGATCAACCCTTTTAGGATCAAGATTACCGGTAGGACCAAACATTTTATAAACGCATTTGGTGAAGAGCTGGTAATCGAAAACGCTGAATCAGCCATTACCAAGGCGTGTACTGAGACGCATGCGGAAATTACGAATTTTACTGCCGGCCCCGTTTATTTGACTAGTAAAAGCAAAGGAGGTCACCAATGGATCATCGAATTCTCCAAAGATCCTAATGATATCGAGATTTTTGCGGTGGTACTTGATCGGACGCTGAAAAAACTTAATTCAGACTATGAGGCAAAGCGGTACAAGGATATTGCACTACAACCGCCCATAGTACAAAAGGTGCCAAATGGCACCTTCTACAACTGGATGAAACGCCGGGGAAAACTAGGAGGTCAAAATAAGGTCCCGCGCCTGGCCAATAGCAGAGAGTTTATTGAAGACATATTGGGAATGATTGCGGCAATAAAGTAGAGATGCGATTAAATGACTTGAAGTATCTTAAGATATCGTAATCCAGTAGAATTTAGAAAATTGGATAATTCTAATAATTCAAATATGGTCACTACCCAGAATAATACTGGTTTTATGAATCGCTATCAGTACACAAACATTAGTAAGATTGGAATAAGCAATTTGAAACAATAAAATCAACAAAAAATATACCTTTTGATAGCGGTAAAATACAATTATTTAAGCTCGAAATAGATGTTATAATGAACCTAGGATGGGGCTCCTGGCAGATAATATCCGGTGTTCTAACTATCGCTCAATTATACTAAAAAAAGATTCCAAAAAGTCAAGCTAACTTTTCCACAAAATGACTTGTTTATCCACAAATCTATAAAATATAAGTTCAATACGTTGATATTCAACGAGATATGCGTGTGTGATTAAATGAATATTTTGTGGATAAGCAAACACTTTTTTGAAAACATAATTTATGCAAAAAAATGGGCGCCAATAAGTAGTCACCACAAGGTCAAATTTCCCCCATTATAACTCAGATTCGCTATATCTTAAAGAATCACCGGGTAGGTTTAAAATGTCCATCTTTTTTGCTATGATTCCCCTACCTGCTTCTTTATCAGTGACTTTAGTCTTTTTGGATTGCATAAACCTGAAGTTTACGTAAATAAGCTACTACATCTATCGTTCACTGTTATCACTTTTATTACCAAATGGTTAATTATACTTTTCTCATACCAGTGTACAGCGTGTACCACATGATATTTACTTTTATGGAATTATTGGTATTAATGATCGGTATTTTAAAATGATGCCCTTAAATTAGCAGCGTCATCATGATTTCTTATGAAAGCAGTAATTCCGGTTGCCGGGATGGGCTCTAAGCTAAGGCCTCATACCCACACCCAACCAAAAGCCCTGGTACCAGTTGCAGGTAAGCCAATTCTGGCCCACATCGTAGACACTTTGATCTCGGGAGGGATCAAGGATTTCTGTTTTATTATCGGATATCTTGGAGATAAAATTGAATCCTTTATTAAGGAATACTACCAAGAGCAGAAATTAGAGGTGGAGTTCGTGGTCCAGGAACCACGTGAAGGCATCGGTCATGCTCTTTGGTGTGCTCGTGAGTCCATCAGAGACCAAAAGGAAGTACTCATTATGCTGGGGGACACAATTCTTAACCTCGATATAAAAGAATTTCTCAAGGTCCCTCAATCCGCAGTGGGGACTAAAAAAGTGGACACCCCTGGAAATTTTGGAGTAGTTGAAATTGACAGCCAGGACAACGTGAAATGCCTGGTTGAGAAACCACAAATTCCTAAGTCAAATCTGGCTCTGGTGGGGATATATAAACTCAATAACCCAAAACTTTTTGTAGAGTCCATCGAGAAAATAATTGATAGAGGGATCAAGACTCTGGGAGAGTACCAATTGACGGATGCTTTAATGGAAATGCTGGAGCATGGTGAGTCTTTGTCGATATTCCCTGTAAATAATTGGTATGATTGTGGGAAAAAGGAATCACTTTTGGAAGCTAATGGTATTCTGCTTAGTAGTGAGGAATTTATGAACACTTCTGACTACCATTTTTCTAACTCTGTAATTATTCCTCCTGTAAGTATTGCAAACAACTGCCGGATTGAGAACTCTATAATAGGTCCGTTCGTGGCAATTGGGAAAGAGACTTTGGTTCGAAACTCTATTATTGAGAACAGTATTATTGGTTCTTTCAGCAGATTGGAAGTTGCGGTTTTAAACGGGTCTGTTATTGGGGGTGATACCATACTTAAAGGTCCTAGCCAAAGCTTAAACATCGGAGACAATACGGAGATTAACTATTCGTCTAACGATTAATATC
>QIEB01000594.1 GCA_003229495.1 Flammeovirgaceae bacterium | reverse complement strand
CCAATACTTTATCGGCAGGCACCCATACCATAACAGCAACAGTAACCGATGGTGGTGGTTTGTCGGACAGTGATGCGATCACAGTAATTGTCAATAACCAAGTTCCTACAGTAAATTCTGTCAGTATTTCAGGGACAATAATTGAAGGACAAACACTAACTGGGAATTATATTTATAGCGATCCGGAGAATGATCCAGAGGGAGCATCTATTTTTAGATGGCTGCGCAATAGCGTGGCCATTACCGGGGGCACTGCGCAAACCTATACCCTGGTATCAGCGGATGTAGGGACCAATATTGTTTTTGAAGTTACTCCTGTGGCATCGGTTGGGGCGTCACCAGGTCTTGCAGTTCAAAGTGCACTAGTTGGACCAATTCAGGCTTCCAATTCGCCGCCAACAAATATCACTCTTAGCAGCAGCACTATTGCAGAAAACCAGCCAATCGGAACCGTTGTGGGAACCTTAACTACCACTGATCCCGATGTTGGAGACACCCATACCTATTCCCTGGTCTCAGGTAATGGAAGTAATGACAATGGCTCCTTTCAAATTGTGGGCAACCAGTTAAGAACATCGGCGATTTTCAATTTTGAACAGGATAACACCTTAAATATCAGAATTCAGACCCAAGATGCTGCGGGAGAAACTTTCCAACGAGCTTTTGTGATTGAGGTTACGGATGTGAATGATCCGCCGGTGGCTGTTGATGATTTAAATAACAATACCACTGAGAGTACCAGTATAAATATAAACGTGGTGACCAATGATACTGATGAGGATGGTACTATTGACCCCGCAACGGTAAGTATTGCTTCAAACGCACCTAACGGGAATGCGGTGGCCAATGGAGATGGGACGGTTACTTATACACCTAATAATGGTTTTACAGGAGGAGACAATTTTACTTATACTGTTGATGATAATTTAGGCGCAACTTCAAACATTGCTACGGTAGTAATCACGGTAGGTCCAAATAACCCGCCAGTGGCCAACGATGATTTGAATAATTCCACAAATGAGGACACTGCTATTAGTATAAATGTAATTGGGAATGATACTGATCCAGATGGAAGCATTGACCCAACCAGTGTCAATATACTTCCAGGGGGCCTTATTCTCGGGACAGCAGTGGCCAACAATGACGGCACTGTTACCTATACCCCCAATCCCGATGCAACCGGTAATGACAGTTTCACCTACCAGGTGGATGATAATCTAGGTGAAACTTCAAACGTCGCTCAGGTAGGAATATCCATTAATCCTGTGAATGATCCTCCTGTGGCCAACGATGATGCTGCAAGTACCCCCGAAGATATACCAGTCACCATAGATGTTATTATCAATGACACAGATATCGATGGTACTATTGACCCCGCCACTGTGAACATTGTGGCCAGTCCTACAAATGGATCTGTGGTGGTCAATACTGATGGCACTATTTCCTATACGCCCGACCCGGCATATAATGGCCTGGATTCCTTTACATATAATGTAAGAGATGATCAGGATGCTCTTTCCAATGTGGCAACCGTTACTATTAACATTAATTTTGTTAATGATTCGCCGGTGGCCAATAACGATACTAGTAATCCTACAGCGGAAGAAACTCCAATAACCATAGACGTGGTATTAAATGATACTGACGCTGATGGCACTATTAATCCCGCTTCAGTAGTTATTGTTGATAACCCGACAAATGGAAATGCGGTGGCCAATGGCGATGGGACAGTCACCTACACTCCCGATATGGATTTCAGTGGTACTGATAGTTTCACCTATACCGTACAGGACGACTTGGGGGCAGTTTCCAATATTGCTATTGTCATTGTACAGGTAGCAGACGTCAACGATCCCCCCATTGCCAACGACGACCTTAACAACTCAACCAACGAGGACGAAGCAATCACCATTAACTTAACCGATAATGATGTTGATCTGGACGGGACTATTGATGTCACTAGTATAGTAATTAGCACAGCGCCTGTAAATGGAGTAGCAATGCCACTCAATAATGGGATGGTAGTGTATACTCCTGATCCTGATTTTAACGGAGCAGATGCCTTCAACTATACCGTTCAGGACGATGACGGGGCACCATCAAACGCTGCATTGGTTTCCATAACGGTCAACGATATTAATGACCCCCCGGTAGCTGTGAACGATGATGTAGCTACCAATGAGGACACTTCCCTGGTAATCAGTGCGCTGGATAACGATTCTGATGTTGACGGCACCCTGGTAGCTTCAACTTTATTGGTCTTTTCACCCCCAGGTAATGGAGCTTTGGTGGTAAATGTGGACGGTACGTTTACCTATACCCCTGACACTGATTTTAATGGTGCTGATAACTTTACTTATACAGTAAAAGACGATGATGGAGCAGTCAGTAATGTGGCATTAGTGAATATTACCGTAAATGAAGGAAACGACCCCCCAACCGCCAATGATGACATCGCAAATACGGATGAAGACCAACCGGTTACCATCAATTTGATTAATAACGATACCGATATAGATGGCACCATCAATGGTGCGTCATTAGTGATTGTCACAGATCCATCCAACGGAACTGTGGTAGTAAATACTGATGGAACGGTGCAATACACTCCGGATATCAATTTCAATGGGTTGGATACTTTTGATTATACGGTGGAGGATAATGATGGAGCCTTATCAAATATCGCTCAAGTAAATGTTTCGGTAAATGATGTTAATGACCCTTTGATAGCTAATGATGACAATGTAACTACGGATGAGGACACCGAGGTAGAAATCGACATACTGTCAAATGATGAGGACAGTGATGGTGCTATTGATCCAGGTACTGTGAGCATTGTCACTTCCCCTGCCAATGGGACGGCTACTGTAAATTCTGATGGGACAGGTTCGGTAATCTACATCCCCGCACTTGATTTTAATGGTGCTGATGTCTTTACCTATACCGTCAGGGACGAACAAGGCCAGATTTCAAATATTGCTACCGTAAATATTACCGTGAACGATGTTAATGACCTTCCAATTGCCGTAGATGATGTATTTACCGTGGACGAAGATGTTCAATCTATATTGAACATTATTGAGAATGACACAGACGTTGATGGTTTTCTGGATGTTAACGGGGTAATTATAGTGTCAGGCCCAACCAATGGCGTGGTTGAACTGACAGGGGAAGGAGTAAAGTATATACCGAATGAGAATTTTACCGGAGAGGATACTTTTACTTATACCGTGGCTGATGACGACGGAGGTGTTTCAGGCGTAGCCACAGTTAGTCTTACTATTCAGGATGTCAATGATGCCCCCATTGATTTGATTCTTAGCAATACCTTCATTCATGAATCTGTACCAATTGGTACGGCAGTCGGTACATTTACTACTGTTGACATAGACCCCAATGAAACCTTTACATATAGTTTAGTGGTGGGTGATGGAAGTGAGGACAACAGTGCATTCACAATTGAAGGGAATCAGCTGATCTCACAAACCACCTTTGATCAGGAACAACAGGAAATTTATAATATACGAGTTAAGACGGATGATGGAGAAAGTGCACTGGAACAGACATTTGTAATTTCCATATTTTCAGATCAGAATCCTCCCTTTATTATACCTGGGGCGCTTCCGAAATTTCATCCGGTCACCAATCCTAGTGAATTATACAGCATCGTGGTTGAAGAAGAGTTTGATGTTGATCGGGTATTGTTCAGCTACCGGGGTATTTCCAGTTCCAGAGATGCATGGACTATCATGGAGTTGACCTTAGTGGACAGTTTTTACCAAACAATGGTAGATAGTAGCCAATTTGATGACTTGGGAATTCAATATGAGTTTATTGTAAGCAATACCGAAGGCAGCTCGATTAATCTGCCAGGTTTTACTTATAACCAATATGAAGGAGATGGGATAGACTTCCAGAGGATTGTATTTGGGGAACGTATTACAAATTATAATCTTATTGCCATTCCTTTGGAACTGGATGATAGCAGTGTGTCGGCGGTTTTCGGTGATGATCTCGGCCCTTATGATCAAATCCAGTGGCGTTTGTTTTCATATCAGAAAGGCAACTTAGTAGAGCATACTGAAGGGCTTAATTCTTTTGAAAGAGGCAAAGGATATTGGTTGATTATTAAAGACAATGCGTCCCTGGACACTGGTCCGGGTAATACGGAATTATTTGCCGATCAAGCTTTTACTATGCGCCTTGATGAGGGATGGACCCTAATTGGGAACCCCTATAACTTCAATATATCCTGGTCCGAAGTACTTATCCGTAATGGCGCCCAGGGGGTTGATTTAGAGGTCACTACCTATAATGGCGGTTACAGCACTGCGGGGGTATTGAAGTCCTTCCAGGGAGCATTTGTTTTTGCAAACCAGGCAACAACTTTAGTAATTCCATTAGAGAAGTTTCCAGCCATACAAGGAGGAAGGATTGGGTCATCTCCTGATGTTAATGATGAGAATAATTGGGAACTCGATCTTAACCTTTCCACCTCTAACTTAAAGAACAACACGGGAGGGCTCGGTATGAGACAAAATGCGGATCACAGCAAGGACTCCTATGATCGCATACGGGCTCCCAGGTTCCTGGAATACCTGGATGTGAATTTCAAGAAACCGGAGTATTTTGCGCCGGAATTTTCCCGAGACGTTGTAACAACCTCCGGGGAGCATGTTTGGGAATTTACTGTTGAAACCAATGTGAGCGACCCAGAGATCAGCCTTGAATGGTCAAAGATCTCCTCTTTGGCTTCAGATAAGGAGTTATGGCTTTATAATAAAGACAAAGAGGTAATTATCAACATGTTGGAAAATCAAAATTATAGCTTCACTAATCAGGAAACTCATAATTTTGCTGTATATTATGGTAGTAGTGAATTCATAGCCAGGGAGCTACAGCCGGCCAGGGCGGTATTGGCGGCAATATATCCCAATCCTTTTACCAACAACCTGACAGTGACTTTTACACTACCTGAACAATTGGATTCAGATTTTGTTCGCTTGTCAGTGTATGATCTTATGGGAAGAAGAGTTAAGTCCCTTTGGGAAGATCAGTATAGGCCAGGTTTCTATAAAGTGGATTGGAATGGTACAAATAACTCTGGAAGTCGGATCCCTGGTGGTACTTATCTGTTACGCCTTGAGGTTAATGGACAAAAATCCATATACAAACGTGTCATTAAAAAATAACAAATTCGTTTTATATTGGCTTGCATATCTGATGATATGTTCTTTTGGGACCTATCACCGGGGGGTATCTCAGACATTTTCAGGCAAGAGTAATTCACTTGAAATTCAAATAACCGACCCCGAATTATCCAATAAAACTGTAAAACCCACCATAAGATGGGTTTATCCATTGGAGTCCGTAAAGACCGTTGACAAGGAAGTGGTGAATTTGAAGTTAGGTATCAACTCAAAATCACCGGTAGTTAAGGTAACGTTGGTGGTGAATAACCAGGTGGTGGAGGTATTTGAAAATTTTTCAGAAGCAGAGACAGGCTATCTGTTTGACGCATGGCTAGAGAAAACCGTGCAGTTACAAACTGGTTCCAATGACTTACAATTAATAGTTCAAAACGAACAAGGTGCTTTAAAACACCAGAGAAAGATCGAAGTACAGATGTCACCTTCGTTGCGGACAGATTACGCTCTGATTTTTGGTATTGATGAGTATGAATCCTGGGATGATTTGCAAGGACCTGTAAGAGATGCAGATAGGATCGCCAGAGTACTGGAGGAAAGTGGTTTTAACATTGAGATCGTCAGAAACACTTCCACTTTTAACCTACTAAGTAAGTTGGAGGAATATGTAGTAAAAGAATTTCAGCCGTACGACCAACTGTTTATCTACTTTTCTGGTCATGGGTACTTTAATCCGGGTTCTGGCGAGGGCTACCTGGTATGTAAAAATTCAGTAATTCTTCCGGATGCAAATACCACCTACATATCATACAGCGCCATAAAGTCAATAGTTAACAATATACCGGCCCAACACATATTCATGATGATGGACGCCGTGAAAGGGAGAGGAGAACCGTTATCAGAGGTATTGGTACAGCTACAGGAGCAGCCGGCAGATAGTAATAGTGTGGTCATGTTGGAAGGAAAGACCAGGCTGGGCATTTTATCTGGCTCTTTACACTACGAACAAGGTCCTATTCATAATGCAGGATCTCCATTAAGCAGGGCATTTATTACCTACCTAAGGAAATTCGAGCAGTCAGAACGGCCCTCCTGGCGGGACCTATTGATGGAATTTGAAGACGTGGACCCAAGTCCTATTTATGTGGAGTTTGGTGATCACAGCGCCGGCAAAGGGTTTACCTTCAGACAGCCCAGATCAGGCAATTAATCAAGATCATCAGGTTGCCGACAGCTAGTATTTGCCTACCGGTATTTCCTATGTTTGGTCCTCCTATTCCGGTCTTTGGACTTTTTCTTTCGCCCACCAAGTATTTTCTTGAAAATATCTCCAATAGATCGTTGCTCCTTGTAGTCTTCACAATCCAATAAGGCATCTAATGGGTAAGGGGTAGGTTTGAATTTAGCCTTCCTCAAGTCCTTAAATTCCTGATCTTTATTTACCTTCTGCATAAACAAAGCCCAAATGGGCAAGGCCATTGCTGCTCCCTGACCATAGGTTATGGTTCGGAAATGGATGTTTGGGTCATCACTTCCAACCCAGACACCCGCCACAAGTTTTGGGGTTACACCAATAAACCAACCGTCTGCATGAGATTGGGTAGTGCCTGTCTTTCCCGCGATGTCATTAGTAAGCTGGTAATTCGATCTTAGTCTTTGTGCTGTCCCTTTGTTGACTACCCGCTGTAACATTTGCAGCATAAGCGAGGCGGTTCTTTTGGACATGGCCTGCCGCATTTTCATACCCGGTCCAAATTCCTCAAGCAACTTGCCGTTATGGTCCTCTATTCTTTGTAAGTATCTGGGCTTAACCGCTGTTCCTTGATTAACAAAGCTGCAATATGCTCCCACCATTTCGAACAGGGACAGGTTTGGTGTTCCTAATGCGATAGATGGCACTTCGGGTATTTCACTTTCAATTCCCATTTTATGGGCCATGGAGACCGCATTTTTTATTTTTGTCCTTTTAAGGACCTTCACTGAGACAGTATTAACCGAATGTGTAAGAGCGCCCTGAACAGAGTAATATCCCTGATAGTCTTCATCGGCATTTCCAGGTGACCAATCGTCGAAGTTGGTGTAGGTTACCCGTCTGGATGAGACAAAGTCACATGGCATTACTCCATTTTCCAGTGCCGCAGCATATACCACAGGTTTAAAAATGGAGCCCACCTGTCTTTTTGTACCAATATTCACATGGTCATACTTAAAATGAGTATGATTAATCCCCCCTACCCAAGCTAGTATGGCGCC
>QIEB01000148.1 GCA_003229495.1 Flammeovirgaceae bacterium | reverse complement strand
TGAGGCTTAGAGGAAAAGGCATCAAAGATCTAAACGGTTATGGCAAAGGTGATCAATTAATCTACGTGAATGTTTGGACACCGAAGAGCCTTACTCCTGAAGAACGGAAAATACTGGAAAACCTACGTAGTTCAACTAACTTCAAACCGAACCCTGGCAAGTACGAGAAGAGCTTTTTTGAACGAATGAAAGAATTCTTCTAAAATTTCACGGTATTCTTTAATTGATAAAGTCGATCGTAAGAATTCTGCCTTATTTTTCTATTATTGTTACAACTCTTATGGTCATTTTCCGTATGGAATAGACATGTGGAGGTTTATACTTTTAGGGCTGGTGGGCCTTATGGAGCTTAGTTCCTATGGCCAAATAAAAAAGTATTACACGGTAGAAAATAGCAATTCCTTTGATAATGTGGATTTGACTTTATCCGGTGGTTCCGGCACCTGTTACATTCGCCCAACTCCAAATAACCACCCCGTCTACATCTACGGTAAATCAACATCCAATGCCTTTAGCCCATCGTGCGAATCTGTTCTGGACAATCGGACCCAAAGAGTAAATGTCAATTTCCTGGATGGTGAATTAAATGAATCCTCAACTAGCTCAGTGATGTTTAATGTGTTTGGCAATGACGGTGGACTTAATGAAAATCAGTGGCATGTTTACTTGTCTAAGAAGAAGCCAATTAGTTTAAACCTGAATTATGGTATGGGAGATGCCTATGTTGACCTGTCAGGACTAGCTGTTGACAAGTTGAATATCACTACTGGTAGTGCAAATGTTAATGTTGGTTACATTTCAGGGCAATATAACCAGCAAGAAATGGACACTTTTTGCATTCAGGTAGATCTAGGACAGTTAGAAGCCAGACAAATAGCTTTGTCCAATGCCAAAACCATTATCGCTGATGTAGGTTTCGGATCCCTTTATCTTGATTTTACCAATAAGAGCCTGGTTAAAAGCAATGTGAATGCTACCGTTGGTGCCGGTAATTTGACTGTAAACGCCAACGAATCCATGAATCCCATGATCATCTACATTCGCCATAGCCCACTATGCCGTATTCAGATCCCTCAGAATTTTACAGAAATTCGTAAGAATGTCTTTGTCAACAGGCTATATGATCAGGATGCTGAAAACCTTATCACCTTTAATATTGACGTGACTATGGGAAATATCATTTTTAAAACTTTTTAACACCCACCATCTTTTCTAGGCTTCCAAAATTCTATATTTACCAAAAAAGGAAGACCCTTGTACCTGCTCGAAGCACAGAATATTTATAAGAGTTATGCTGATCATCAGGCATTAACCGACGTCAGTCTCCAAATTCCCAAACAATCTATTTTTGGTCTTCTAGGTCCTAACGGTGCAGGCAAAACCACCCTTATTCGAATTATCACTTCCATACTTCAGGCAGATTCCGGAGCGATACTGTTAAATGGCGAAAAATTGAAACGCAGTCATACCCAAAGCATAGGATATCTTCCGGAAGAAAGGGGATTATATAATAAAATGAGAGTTGGTGAGCAACTTCTTTATTTGGCCAGATTAAAAGGCCTGGATCGTTCTTTAGCCATCGATCGGATCCGGCACTGGTTACATAAACTGGATATGCTGGAGTGGAGTGGTAAGAATATTGAAGATTTATCAAAAGGAATGCAACAAAAGATCCAGTTTATAGCAACTGTATTGCATGAACCTCAACTGGTGATACTCGATGAACCATTTTCAGGCTTTGATCCTATAAATGTGAATATTATTAAAGATGAGATATTGAACCTTAGAGATCGTGGTGCCACCGTAATTTTTTCTACTCATATAATGGAATCGGTAGAAAAGTTATGTGACCACATCGCGTTAATAAACAAAAGTAAAAAAATACTTGATGGCAAGAAAAAAGACATAAAGCAACAGTATCGCACCAATCGATTCGAAATTGATCATGCTGGCCCCCTTAAAGGCCTGGAGGGTGTTTATAGTATTATTGGAAGCAAAACCCTGGATGACAATTTGTTTCGTTCCGTAGTTCAGGTCCCAGAAGACCATAATCCAAACCAACTGTTGAAAGAATTGATCATCCATACGGAGATCCATAAATTTACTGAGATTATTCCCAGTATGAACGAAATATTCATTTCCAAAGTAAGCGAACAATCATGAAAAAGATCTTCCTGGTGGTAAAGAGAGAATATATAACCAGAGTGCGCAAACGATCTTTCATTGTAATGACTCTACTTACTCCTATTTTGATGGTGGGTTTGATTGGTGGCCTGCTTTGGGTTGCTATGGCGGATAAAGGAGGAACAAAAATGATTGCTGTCATAGATGATAGTGGACTGTTTAAGGATAAATTTCAAAATAGTGATGATATTCATTTTACATATCTGAAGGAAAACATTGAGACCGCTAAGTCAGAATTTAATCATATGGGACCTGATGGTTTGTTATATATACCCAAGCTAGACATCCAAAACCCTAAAGGAATTCAGTTTTTCAGTGAAAATAATCCCCATTTTGGTGTGATTAACAAAATAGAGAATACCCTGGAAGAAGAAATAGAACATATTAAAATGATGCAACTGGGTGTGGACCCACAGATACTACAAAGTATTGAAACTAGTATCTCCTTAAATACCCTAAGTCTTACCAGTTCAGGTGAAAAAGCCAGCAACGCAGAAGCGACTGTTGGGACTGCTTATGTTAGTTCCCTGTTAATTTACTTCTTTTTGTTTCTGTATGGCGTGCAGGTAATGAAAGGGGTGATAGAAGAAAAATATAATAGGATTGTGGAAGTGATAATTTCCTCAATAGATCCTTTTCAGTTAATGATGGGTAAAATTTTGGGCATTGCCGCCGTTGGACTGACGCAATTTTTCCTTTGGGTTATCCTGTCATTTGCCGTCACCAATGCAGGATTTTTAATATTTGGTCTTGATAAAGATCCTGTAACCCTGGTTAGTGAAACCGCCGGAATCGGTATAGAAGCCACTGAAATCGCACAAACAAATACCGGGATCATGGAATTGATGGAAACAATTCCAATCACTTATGTTCTGGTCACTTTTATTGTCTTCTTTTTAGGTGGCTATTTTCTTTATGCATCTTTATTTGCAGTAGTGGGATCTGCAGTTGACAGCGACGCTGACTCCCAACAATTCATGTTTCCTATTACCATTCCCCTAATCATCTCAATTGTAGCTTTAGGATTCGTGCTTAATGATCCCGATGGGCAAATCGCCTTTTGGATGTCTATGATACCACTGACCAGTCCGGTGATCATGCTGGGTAGAATACCATTTGGAGTACCGATCTGGCAACTGGCTTTAAGTATCTCTCTGCTTGTATGTGGATTTATCTTTACTACCTGGGTCGCTGGAAGAATCTACCGTGTTGGTATATTGACCCATGGATCAAAGGTCAGCTACCGAACCCTGACCAAGTGGTTTTTTCAAAATTATTGAACTGGGAAATATAGGTATGTGGGTGATTATTACGAGGCCCAAGATGAATTTATGAAGGATACCCTTAAAGAACTAGGAAGTTTTACGGTTATAAAAAACCGGAACAATCTCAACTATATTGTGCTTGGTTTAGCAGTACTTATAGGGGTGGGGTCTATTTACTACACAAACATCATTGCTGATCAACTCAAAAAACGTGAACGGAATCAAATCGAGCTTTTTGCCAAAACTTTAGAAACTATTGCCAACGACAACAGTGAGTACAATGAAAATGTCATGTTGTTGTTTGAAGAGATCGTGGTAGCCAATGAAACAATCCCAGTGATCGTAACTTACAAAGATGGCAATCCAAAGATCCATAAAAATGTCAAAATACCCCAAGGATTAACCTCCGAGGAGGTCAATAACTTTCTTAAAGAGGAAATTGAGAATATGCGGTCGCAATATACCCCTATTGTGATTGCCAATAAAAATAATGAAGGAGAGGTGTTTAATTATGAATACATTTTTTATAAGGACAGTTTTTTATTGACACAACTTCAATATTATCCATATGTACAATTGTCGGTAATAGCCGTATTTTTCATACTGTCCTATCTTTCTTTTAGCTATTCACGTGCCGCTGAACAAAACAGGGTTTGGGTTGGCTTGGCCAAAGAAACCGCGCACCAATTAGGCACCCCGCTTTCTTCTCTTATGGCCTGGCTGGAATATATGAAATCAGACCCCGAATTAGAGAATCGGGATATTACCCGGGAACTGGACAAGGACATCAAAAAACTAGAACTGATTACCAATCGGTTTTCCAGCATAGGCTCTGTACCTGTGCTCCAGGAGGAGAATATTTTTGATGTGATCCGTAGTAGTATCAATTACCTTCAAACGCGTATTTCTTCCAAAGTAAAAATTAATCTTCATCAGGAGAGCGAAGAGGTTAAAGCTAAAATTAACAAGCCACTTTTCGATTGGGTTGTTGAGAACATTTGTAAAAATGCTGTAGACGCTATGAGCGGAGTTGGAGTTATTGATATTTATGTACAATGTTCACCGGAAGGAAATATCATCATTGATATCTCTGATAGTGGAAAAGGGATCCCTAAGAACTTAATTGCTCAAATTTTTCAACCCGGATTTACTACCAAAAGAAGAGGTTGGGGCCTTGGCCTGACTTTGGTAAAACGAATCATTGAAAACTATCACCGGGGCAAAATATTTATAAAATCATCTGAGGTAAATACCGGCACTACCTTCCGAATCATGTTAAACGGATAAATACCTGTAACAAAAGCATAGTGAGTATAAATATCCAGTCTCGGCATTTTACATTCAGCAATTAATCATTAGCTTTGCAGTCGGAAAATTTTTGCATCCAATTTATATACAGTAACATAAAATATAATGGCAAATCTCGGTAAAGTGACCCAGGTAATTGGCCCAGTGGTCGATGTTAGTTTTGACGACAAAGATGCAAAGTTGCCTGACATTTTAGACGCGTTGATTGTCACCAGGGAAGATGGTCAGAAAGTAGTACTTGAGTGCCAACAACATCTGGGAGAAAATCGTGTACGAACGATCTCTATGGATAGCACCGAAGGATTTGTCCGGGGAATGGAAGTGATAGATACCGGAGCGCCGATTAAGATGCCGGTAGGAGAAGGCATAAAAGGAAGGTTATTTAACGTAGTAGGCGAATCCATAGATGGTATTAAAGAACCAGAAAGCGACAGGGGGATGCCCATACATCGCTCAGCGCCAAAGTTTGAAGAGCTTTCTACCTCTACTGAAGTGCTTTTTACAGGTATTAAGGTAATCGACCTATTAGAGCCATATGTTAAGGGCGGAAAAATCGGTCTCTTTGGAGGAGCTGGAGTTGGTAAAACAGTTATAATCATGGAGTTGATCAATAATATTGCCAAATCATATTCCGGTTTGTCCGTATTTGCCGGAGTTGGAGAAAGAACACGCGAGGGTAACGATTTACTTCGTGAAATGATCGAGTCCGGAGTTATAAAATATGGTAAAGAATTTCTGGAATCCATGGAAAATGGAGATTGGGACCTCTCAAAAGTTGACCCGGAAGAATTGGCTAAGTCCCAGGCTACTCTGGTATTTGGTCAGATGAACGAACCTCCTGGAGCCCGGGCAAGAGTGGCTCTTTCAGGTTTAACTATTGCTGAGTATTTCAGAGACGGGGATGGTGAAGGACAGGGCCGAGATATACTTTTCTTTATGGACAATATTTTCCGCTTTACCCAAGCCGGATCAGAGGTATCTGCCTTGTTGGGAAGAATGCCCTCTGCCGTTGGCTATCAACCAACACTGGCCACAGAAATGGGTGCCATGCAGGAAAGAATCACCTCCACCAAGAGAGGTTCTATTACTTCAGTACAGGCAGTTTATGTCCCGGCGGATGATTTGACAGACCCTGCTCCTGCTACCACCTTTACCCACCTCGACGCCACCACGGTATTATCACGTAAGATTTCAGAGTTGGGTATTTACCCTGCGGTGGATCCTTTAGATTCAACCAGCCGGATCCTCACTGCAGAAGTTGTGGGTGAAGAGCACTATGAAACTGCTCAAAAAGTTAAAGAATTGCTGCAAAGATATAAAGAGCTCCAGGACATTATTGCTATATTGGGTATGGACGAGTTATCCGAAGAGGACAAGTTGGCGGTACACCGGGCACGAAGGGTTCAGAGGTTTTTATCGCAGCCATTCCACGTGGCTGAACAGTTTACCGGATTGGATGGTGTGCTGGTAGATATTAAAGATACTATCAAAGGGTTTAATGAAATTATGGATGGCAAGCACGACCATTTACCAGAAGCTGCCTTCCACCTGGTAGGCACCATTGAAGAAGCCAATGTAAAAGGTGAGAAATTACTAGCGGAAGCGAAAGGTTAATGGGTCTACTACTTGAAATAATTACCCCGGATGGGCAGGTTTATAATGGTGAGGTAGCATCTGCCACTTTCCCGGGAACTTTAGGCACTTTTCAAGTACTCCAAAACCACGCACCCATTATCAGTTCACTACAGAAAGGCTCACTTGTCTATATCAACGATGAGGGCACTCACAAATATGAGATCGACGCAGGAGTGGTTGAAGTATTGAACAACAAAATCACGGTTTTGGCCGAATCGGTAGATTAGACCTTGATTTTACAATATCTCAGCTTTCCCCGGTGAAAGTCCATTTTTGTTTAACTTGAGGTAATAAATTAGCCCAAAAATCGTTAATGGCTTTGAATATGCGATTGACCTGCAAAATACCTTATATTTTCCTGGCGGTTGCTTTTTTGTTTTTTGCCGGACACGCTGCTGAAGCTCAAAAATTACCAAAAGTAAAAAAGCCCAAAAAGAAAAAACAGGAAAGTCCCCTGGTTATGGATTCCCTAAGTACAACTATGGCACCTACCATTGATCTGGAGGACGAGGTGGAAAAAGAGAAAGAGGTCAAGAAGAAAAAGCCCAAAAAAAAGGTCTTTTATGGCTTAAAAACTAAAAAAGGTCGTATGACCAGGCACTCCGGCGGCAAACAACTCTATGAAGAATTTCACTATTTAAAAGAGTATCTGGAACCCAACACTTATGTACGGGAAAAATATTACTATGATACTGAAGACCGTAAAATAAAATTCAGTAGTGCTATAAAAAATCAAGAGGTTTTTATACTGCATGGCCCTTATAAGAGATATCTAGACGGCCAGTTGATTGCGGAAGGCATATTTTACATCGGCACTAAACATGGTCGTTGGATGGAATATTTCAGCAATGATGTTCTGAAAGATAAAGAGAAATTTTTCCGGGGTTGGCCTAAAGAATCTGAAATAACCTACTATGATGCAGAAGGAACTAAGGTTAAAGAAGTTATTCCGATTCGAAATGGTAAAAGAGAGGGAACTTACTATTATTTCCACGACAATGGGGTAGTTGGAGTCACTGGAGTTTTTGAGAATGACGCAAGGATCGGTCTTTGGAAAGAGTATTATAAATATCGACGAAACCGGC
>QIEB01000050.1 GCA_003229495.1 Flammeovirgaceae bacterium | reverse complement strand
TACATCTGGCTGGTGCAGGAATCGCTGATAGCAGGTGGACCAATAAACGAAAAGAGGAGATTTTGCAAAGCCGGGTGCAAACAACGAAACTCCTATATGGTAAATTGGCCACCGTAAAGAGCCCTTGTGAAGCATTTGTTTCGGCTTCTGCCATTGGCATTTATGGATTGAATACGGGAGATGCCTGGATTGACGAAGAAGCACCACCCGGTAATAGATTCTTAGCACAGGTAACCCATCATTGGGAACGGGAAATTGCCAAATTCGAAGAACTAAAATTGCGAGTGGTGACGTTAAGAATAGGCATAGTACTAAGTAAAAGAGGTGGTGCCTTGCCAAAATTGGCTCAATCAATGGGTGTAAATCTGGGATCGGTCCTGGGATCAGGCAGGCAGTACATGAGTTGGATACATATCGAAGATCTTTGCGGGGTCTTCGTTAAAGCTATTGATGATTATAAGATGATCGGAGTTTTTAATGCGGTTGCACCCAATGCAGTCACCAATGAGGAATTTACCCGGACCATGGCAAAGGTTATGAAAAAACATCTTTGGTTGCCTGCAGTGCCTGGTTGGGTGTTAACTATTGTGCTAGGAGAAATGGCTCAATTGGTGTTAGGTGGAAATCGGGTTTCAGCCAATAAAATCCAGTCATCAGGATACAAATTTAAGTTTGATGAGCTGCTACCAGCATTGGAAGTACTATTGGGGTGCGATTAAGGAAAATATAGGTGGAAAATGGGACAAAAAAGATTAAAGACAGAAGCAGATAAAGCCAAAGAGGACTTTCAATTAATTGAGAACGAGAGCCGTATCAGAAAAGCCTTTAAAGATCGGAATTGGAATGAAATTAAAAGCTCTGACGCCTGGGTAATATTCAAGGTGATGTCTGAGTTTGTAGATGGGTTTGAGAAACTGGCTAAGATTGGGCCATGTGTTTCGGTCTTTGGCTCAGCTAGAACCAAGCCTCATGGATACTACTATAAGGTCGCCGAAGAAATTGCTGCGAAACTGGTCAGACACGGGTATGGTGTGATCACCGGAGGTGGACCGGGAATAATGGAAGCGGCAAACAAAGGTGCAAAAAGCGAAAATGGGAAATCAGTAGGTTTAAATATTGATCTGCCTTTCGAGCAGGGAGGGAACATCTATATCGATCCCGACAAAATGATCAGCTTCGATTACTTTTTTGTCCGTAAGGTGATGTTTGTGAAATACTCGCAGGGCTTTGTAGTAATGCCCGGCGGTTTTGGCACCCTGGACGAATTGTTTGAGGCAATGACCCTGATCCAAACAAAAAAGACCGGCCAGTTTCCTATTATCTTGGTGGGTAAGGAGTACTGGCAAGGCCTACTGGACTGGATTAAGGAAACCTTGTTAGAGCAGGAACATACCATCAGCCCTGGTGACCTGGAACTGTTTCATTTGGTAGAAACCCCCACCGAAGCGGTTAATATAATAGATGATTTCTATTCAAAATACCTGCTTACTCCAAACTTCTAAATGTTCAAACAGGCCCCTCTTATACTGTCCGTTGCTTCACTCATCCTGGTGTTGGTGTTGTTCTATCTAAGAAACCAGGCTGGTGCCGAAGATCCGGTACGTCAAATTAGTGACGAGTTTCCAGTACCTGCCGAGCTGGTCGTCAGTAGTAAAATAGTGATCATGGAAATCCCAGATAGTCTGACTTTTGCAGGAGAAGCCATTCCAATGGATATTCTGGACGTGAGGGAGCGCCTTGACCGCGAGTTGCATATCAATAAATACTGGCAGAACAACTCCATATTTATATATAAAAGATCCAATCGCTGGTTACCTCAGATTGAAGCCATTCTTAAGGAGGAGAGCGTCCCTGATGATTTTAAATATCTGGCAATAATAGAAAGTGGGCTGCTAAATGTTACTTCTCCTGCAAAGGCAGTGGGATTCTGGCAATTTCTGAAACCGACTGCCCGGGAGTTGGGGCTCGAAGTAACTAAAGAAGTCGATGAGCGTTACCACCCATTGAAATCCACCCGGGCGGCCTGCAGGTATCTGAAAGGATCCTATAACGAATTCGGCAACTGGACTCTGGCGGCGGCGTCCTATAATATGGGTATCAGGGGGCTAAAAAATCGATTGGAGGAGCAACGGGTAAACTCCTACTTTGATCTGTTGCTAAATGAAGAGACCTCTCGTTATGTGTTCAGAGTGTTGGCTGCCAAAGAATTGATCACCAATCCTGAGAAATATGGATTCGAGATTCCTGAGGAATATCTTTACAAACAGGAAAAGCTAAAAGAGATAGAAATTACCCATTCCATAGCTGACTTGGTACAATTTGCCCAGGACCATGGGGTCAACTATAAGATCCTGAAAAAACATAATCCCTGGCTTCGAAGAAAATCACTTACGGTAAGGAAAGGAGAAAGTTATATTATTTCCATTCCATCCGATACAGCTACTGCTTTGAAGACGGACTTATAGGGAGATGAGTTATGAATTTGTCGTACCTTTGTGGCTTGGTTTGAACTCTTGTCAGCTAAGGAACAACAACATATTGACCCACCAGCCACCAATGGTTTTGATGTCACCGGTTATGAGCATATTGAAATATTCGGAGCCAGGGAGCATAATTTAAAAGACATTGACGTAACACTGCCCAGGAATCAACTGGTGGTGATCACCGGTATAAGCGGTAGTGGAAAATCTTCGTTAGCATTTGACACCATCTATGCGGAGGGGCAAAGACGCTACATGGAAAGTTTTTCGGCATATGCCCGTTCATTTATTGGAAACATGGAACGACCGGATGTGGACAAGATCAACGGCTTGAGCCCGGTTATTTCAATTGAACAAAAAACCACCTCACGGAATCCCAGATCAACCGTTGGGACCACCACCGAAGTATATGATTTCTTAAGGTTATTATTTGCCCGTGCGGGAATTGCTTACTCATATCTCACCGGTAATAAAATGGTCAGGCAAACTGAGGCTCAAATCGTGGACCATGTGGCCAAGGCATTTGATGGTGCCCATCTGATTTTGCTTGCGCCCATGGTAAAAGGAAGGAAGGGGCACTACCGCGAACTATTTGTGCAAATTCGAAAAATGGGATTTACCAAAGTGCAGCTGGATGGGAAAATCGTTGAATTGGTTCCGAAAATGCAGGTAGACCGCTACAAAACACATGACATTGAAATTGTAATTGACCGGCTTGAAGTAACCTCGAAGAACATTTTAAGACTAAATGACTCCATTAAGATTGCCATGTATCATGGAAAGGGTGTGATCTTAGCCATTGATAAACAAGGGACCAGTTATCATTTTTCCAAGTTTCTTATGGACCCAGCCTCAGGTTTGGCATATGATGAGCCTGCACCTAATACTTTTTCGTTTAACTCCCCATATGGTGCTTGCACCACCTGTAAAGGCCTGGGGACTTTTGCCAAAATAACCAGGGAGTCAGTGATACCTGATCTGGAGCTAAGTATTAGTAGAGGCGGCATATTACCTTTGGGCGAATACCGGGACATTTGGATTTTTAAGAAGCTCAGTTCACTGCTTAAGCGTTATGGGGCCAATATAACCACACCAATTAAAGACTTGCCTGAGGATGTGTTAGAGATCATTTTACATGGTGATGAGATTCCGGTGGCAGTAGATTCTGCAAAGTTTCCAGGACAACAGTGGCATACTAAGTTTGAAGGGATTGTTAATTTTCTTGAAAAACAAAAAGATACTGGTTCAGAAAAGATCCAAAACTGGGTAAGGGAATTTACCCAAGTGACCCGCTGCCCTGAATGTAGTGGGGCCCGTTTGAAAAAGGAATCGCTTCATTTCAGAATAGATGGGAAAAACATTGCAGAATTGGCAGAAATGGACATCCTTCAACTGAGGGAGTGGCTGGAGGGGCTGGAAACCCGGTTGAATTCTAAACAAATGGTAGTGGCAACCGAGATCTTGAAGGAGCTCCGCAAGCGCCTCAACTTTTTGGTGAATGTGGGCTTAAGTTACCTGCACTTAAATAGACCTTTACGTACACTCTCAGGTGGGGAGTCGCAACGAATCCGTTTGGCCACCCAGATAGGCACCCAACTTGTGGGCGTTTTATATATATTGGACGAACCAAGTATTGGTTTACATCAACGGGACAATCAACGACTTATTCAAGCCTTAAAGGACCTGAGAGATCTGGGAAATTCTGTATTGGTAGTAGAGCATGATAAGGAAATGATGCTCAATGCTGATTATATTTTAGATTTTGGACCCGGAGCAGGTCGACATGGAGGGACAATTGTTGCACAGGGAGCTCCGCTGGAGTTTTTACAACAGAAAAGCCCCACCGCTAGGTACTTGACTGGTGAAGAACAAATCCCCGTCCCTAATACCCGTCGTCAGGGAAATGGGGAGGTGCTGAAATTATCCGGAGCTTCTGGTCACAACTTAAATAACCTGGATTTGGAGTTACCACTTGGAACAATGATCTGCATTACAGGAGTTTCAGGTAGTGGAAAGTCGACACTAATACACGACACTTTAATTCCAATCCTAAAAAACAGGTTTTACAAATCAAGAAAGGAACCACTTCCCTATGACTCAATTAAAGGGGTTGAACACTTAGATAAAGTCATAGAAGTAGACCAAAGTCCTATTGGCAGAACCCCCCGTTCCAACCCTGCAACTTATACGGGAGTCTTTACTGATATCCGGGCATTGTACGCCAATTTACCTGAAGCCAAGATCCGGGGGTACAAAGCAGGCAGGTTTTCTTTTAATGTAAAAGGGGGTAGATGCGAAACCTGTCGAGGTGGAGGAATGAAATTAATTGAAATGGACTTTTTGCCTGATGTGCTGGTACCGTGTGAGACCTGTAAAGGAAAAAGATACAATCGCGAAACTCGGGAAGTGCGTTTTAAAGGAAAGTCTATTTCGGACGTACTGGACATGACCGTAGAGGAGGCGACAAGCTTTTTTGAACATCAACCGAAAATTCTGAGGAGGATAAAAACTTTAAATGATGTGGGTTTAGGCTACATTAGTCTGGGACAGCATGCTACTACTTTATCAGGGGGGGAAGCGCAAAGGGTCAAGCTTTCATTGGAATTGTCAAAACGCGATACTGGCCGTACGATTTATGTTTTAGATGAACCTACCACCGGATTGCATTTTCAAGATATAAAAAATCTACTGATACTACTTGACAAATTGGTAAGTAAAGGAAATACAGTTTTAATCATCGAGCACAATATGGAGGTAATAAAAGTGGTTGATCATATTATAGACTTGGGACCAGAGGGGGGAATGGCAGGAGGGCAAATTGTTTGTGCAGGTAGTCCTGAAAAAATAGCGGTAAGTAAGAAGAGCTACACCGCAAAATTCTTATCTGAAGAATTGAAGGGTTCATAAAAAAAACCCCGCCAGTGTTGGCGGGGCTAACCAAACATTAAAATCTATCAACTACGAACATCTCGTTCTCATTTATAAACAAACATCCGGACAAAGAGTTCCTGATGTTTGAAAAAACAAATTCAATTGCAAACCTCACACTCACACTCACACTCATTTTCGGTAAATTGGCTTTAATTCTTTAAACGTCCTAACTTTAGAGATGACCATGAGTATGAGCAAAACCAAAATATATTGGATTTGTCAGATTGTGGGGTGGTCTTTATATGCTCTGTTCAATCTGATTCTATTTGCCTTGGCGGATGGAGAATTGACACCTGCTCAAATAGCAGGTCAATTCCTGCTCACCGGATATTTTATTTTTTCTACCCACATTTACCGGAATTTAATTGTAAGGTGGGGTTGGCTACGTATTCTGAGTCCCAGATTGATTCCCGGGATAACACTCACCATCATAGTCCTTAGCATAAGCTGTTTTTTATTCGAACTTCTTTTGAATATTTTACTTGGTATCACGATAGAATCTGGTGACTTATTGGGATGGATCGTTTCACAGTTTTTTGGCAGTCTTTTCCTGTATTTCATTTGGTCACTGGTTTATTTCGTTTACCACTATTTTGACAGCTACAAATCCGCATTACAATACCAGGCAAGCATAAATGAAATCCAGTTAAATAAGTTAAAATCACAGCTAAACCCGCATTTCATATTTAATGGGTTGAACAGTATCAGAGCGCTGATTGATGAAAATCCACGAAAGGCCAAGATAGCGGTAACCCAGCTATCGAATATTCTCAGAAATACCCTGGGAATGAATGAGAAAAAACTCATCAACTTCGTTGAGGAACTGCGAACGGTTCAGGATTATCTGGATTTGGAATCTGTTAGATACGAAGAGCGATTGCAGACCATCTTGAACATTCACCCCGAATCGTATCGTTTTATGGTTCCACCACTCATGGTACAGACCTTGGTTGAGAATGGTATAAAGCATGGAATTGCCAACCTGGTGGACGGTGGGATTTTGCAGTTAACCACCAACGTGAGCAAGAAAGAGATGAGAATTGAAATAAGAAACAGTGGACAATATAGCAATGGACGTCAGGGTAAGGTGGCAGGATACGGAATTGCAAACACTGTACAAAGACTAAAATTACTCTATGGAGATAAGGCAAAATTCCATATTTTCAATCAAGATAAGGATTTTGTAGTGGCTGAAATAATAATCCCAAAACAAGTACCTAGATGAAAGCACTGATCATTGATGACGAGCGTTTGGCTCGAAAAGAACTCAACTCATTACTTGAAGACTCAAAAGAGATCATGGTGGTCGGAGAGGCAATCAACGCGGATGATGCATACGAAAAAATACTAGAGCTAAATCCAGATTTGCTTTTTTTGGACATACAAATGCCAGGTAGAACCGGGTTTGA
Source organism: Flammeovirgaceae bacterium (assembly GCA_003229495.1). Taxonomy (GTDB): domain Bacteria; phylum Bacteroidota; class Bacteroidia; order Cytophagales; family Cyclobacteriaceae; genus SZUA-3. Next base: position 699 of record QIEB01000050.1, on the reverse strand, counting down.
TCTTTTGGAAATGCTGGATTCTGTGCCACATGTCATTTTTACCACCGCTTATGATGAGTATGCCTTGCAGGCCTTTGATGTGAACGCACTTGATTATTTATTGAAACCTATTCAAAAAGAACGCCTGAAGGAAAGTATTGAAAAGCTAATAAGCAAAATAACTGAATCTCAACCAGATTCCGATGAGAACCTGGAGGCTTTCAAATTGGGAGTAAGGGACCAGGTCTTTGTTAAGGACGGCGAAAGATGCTGGTTTGTAAGATTGTCGGAGGTAAGGCTTTTTGAATCCGAGGGCAATTACATAAAAGTATATTTCGAAGGCAATCGTCCCATGATCCATAAATCCCTTAATGCACTAGACGAAAAACTGGATGATCGTGCATTTTTCCGGGCCAGTAGAAAACACATTATTAATCTAAATTGGATTGATAAGATAGAACCCTGGTTCAATGGGGGGTTGATGGTCCAATTGAAAGGAGGACAAAATGTGGAAGTAAGCAGAAGGCAGGCCGCGCGGTTTAAGGAAATGATGAGTCTGTGACTAACTACGGACCATGGAAATCAATTCAGACTCAATACCCCAGTCTTTTGCAAGTTTCAACATGGCGGTGGCTTCCATTTCTGTGATGTAGCCTTTTTGATAATTAGCTTTCCAAACTTGATCGAGGTAGGACAATTTTTTGTCTTTCTTTTGCCGAC
>QIEB01000276.1 GCA_003229495.1 Flammeovirgaceae bacterium | reverse complement strand
TCTTCAAATCGCAGGGAGAACTCCGTTCCTTCATCCAAATTGGAGACTACTTTGATAGCTCCTTTATGTTGTCTCATAATTTGTTTTGACAGACTAAGCCCTATGCCGCTTCCATTCTTTTTGGTAGTAAAAAATGGAATAAAAATCTTCCCGAGGGCTTCTTCATCAATGCCCGCTCCGTTGTCTTTGATGCGAATAGTCACGTTATTCTTATGGTCTCGACCAGCAGATAGTTTTATCTGCTTCTGAGGCTCTTCTTCAAAGGCCTGAATGGCATTTTTAACGATATTGATCATGACCTGCTCGATAAGTCCGGGGTCCACCTTCAATATCAATTCAGCAGGTCTAATAGAGGTTATCACATTAATATTATCTTGATTGAGGTCATGTTTAAGTAACGTGATTACACGTTGGAAGATTTCTTTAACCTTTACTTCCTTTATTTGAGGAATGGGTATGCGGGTTAGGTTTCGGAAATCACTAACAAATCGAATTAGTCCTTCACTACGGCGTTGTATAGTCTTAATAGCTATATGAATGTCATCAAGATCGTCCTTGTTAATTTCGTAGTGATCCCTGTTCTTTTCGATATTGCTGCTAATGTTCCCGTCAACGGTAGCTGCCAATGAAGAGATGGGGGTAACGGAATTCATGATCTCATGGGTGAGTACCCGGATTAAATTCTGCCAGGCTTCCATTTCTTTTTCTTCAAGCTCACTTTGAATGTTTTGAAGAGTGATTAACTTGAAAGGTTCTCCTTTCAAAGTTAGCTCAATTGCATAAATTGAGAGTTGATAAGTATAGCCCTCATGTTGTATCTTGATCAGATCCTGTCCACCAGTTCTAAGACTCCGGAAGCTTTTCACTAGTGGCTCGCTCAGACTTGTGATCCCTGAAATATTTTTCAGGTTGTTTACCTTTAGTAGATTCTTGGCGGTGGTGTTGATGATCTGAATGTCACCGGTGCGATCAAAGGTCATTAGGCCAATTCCCAGGTGCTGCACGATGGTTTTAAGGTATTGTGATTGTGCATCTTTCTCATTGCGCAGATCTGAAAACTTTTGCTGTAGTCGATGGTAACGTTGAAGCAACTGCTGGTCATCATCACCCGTCCATGCCGTGTCACTATTGCCAACCTGATTCTTCGATGGCTCCTGTTCGACAACTTGAACGATCAACTCGCGATTATTATCCAGAAATTTCAACAAGCTGACCACCTGGAAAATTATCAGAGCAGAGATCAACAATGTGGACAATTGAAATAAACTGTCCTGGATGAAGTCTGCCAAAAGAAATGAACTAAATGAGATGGCAGCAATCCTCAATAAAAGATTAATCTTGAATTGATTATAGCCCATGTTTTTCCAGTCTTCTATAAAGACTGGCCCTGGTTAAACCAAGCTCTTTGGCTGCCTTTGAAATATTGCCTGAGCTTTTTTGTATGGCCTTTTGTATTAAAGTTTTTTCCACTTCCTCCAGATTGAAAGAATCCATAGCTGTCGTCTGATCATCGCCTTGGGAGTTCAGAAAGAAAAAGTCATCGGGAGTAAGCATGTTCGACTCACTCATAATGATAGCACGTTCAATTCCGTGCTGCAACTCCCGAACATTTCCAGGCCAGGCATAATCCTGTAATTTCTTTATGGTACTTGATGTTAGCTTTGCTTTTGGCTTGCGATATTTGGCACAATAGGTTTTCAAAAAATGTTCTCCCAGCAGAGGAATATCTTCAATCCGTTCCCTTAAGGAGGGAAGGTATAGTTCCACCGTGTTGATCCGGTAAAGAAGATCCTGACGGAAACTATTTTCTTTTACCATATCGTAGAGCGGCATATTAGTAGCACAAATTAATCGAATATCAATTGACAGATTAGTATTGGAGCCAATTCTGGTTATCTGACGGTTTTGAAGAACAGTAAGTAGTTTAGATTGTAGTGGGTGATTTAAATTCCCGATCTCATCAAGGAAAAGAGTGCCGGTATTGGCCAACTCAAATCGACCCACGCGGTCTTCACGAGCATCTGTGAATGCCCCTCTCTTGTGACCAAATAACTCACTTTCAAAAAGAGTTTCGGTGATTGCTCCCATATCTACTCCGATAAAGACGCTGTCTTGTCGGTGGGAGTGCTTATGTATTGCCCGGGCCACCAATTCCTTTCCAGTACCGTTTTCACCAAGTATTAAAATATTGGCATCAGTTTGTGCCACTTTATCGATAATGGAAAAAACGTTTCGCATTGCCGTACTCTCCCCGATCATTTCTTTGAAGGGCTGGTTCATTCCTTCCACTAGCTGCTTTTTCTCCTGTTTTAACTTGTCAACCTCTCTGTAGGAGTTCTTTAGCCTCAGTGCTGCTGATATGGTGGCAATGAGTTTTTCATTTTGCCAAGGCTTGAGGACAAAATCCGTAGCTCCCTGTTTTAATGCTTTTACCGCCATTTCCACGTCCCCAAAGGCGGTAACCAATATCACCACCGCACTGGGATCTTTTTCTCGTATTTGGCTGAGCCAGTAAAATCCCTCTTTTCCACTGGTGATGTCCTTACTGAAATTCATATCAAGCAGAATTACATCGTAGGTGTCATTGTTCAGTAAAAAGGGAATTTTTTTAGGGTTTTTTTCGATTAAAACTTCATGTGCGTGTCTCTTTAAAAGCAATTTGGCAGCTAGTAGCACATCCTCATCATCATCTATTATCAGTATTTTTCCAAGTTCTTTTTCCACGAATTCTAACTTTTTGGTTCATTTTTCTATAATTGATCCTAAATCTATGCCAAACTAGTACATTCATAGTCAATGAATTGCAACTGAACATTTACAGATTGTTCATTGAGAACGACCAATCTATAATGTACGATATCGGACATTATATGTTTCGGAATCGAACACAAAAAGAGAAATTTTCGCACAATAAAAAAGGCTTTCCAAGAGAATTGTAAGTGATTCCTGGTCTTACAACTTCTGGAAAGCCTTCTATAAACAATCAAAAGCTTAGTCAAAAATATCCAATACCCTGGTTCCGGACTATCCCGTAGAATGAGGGATTTTCGACTTTTCGCTATTTTATTCGGAATAAAGTTTTCTTGAAATGCTTATTTTCGTATATCCTGACCCTATTTAGGTACCCAAAATTTGTACAGAACACTCTGCATACTAATCCCTTTGTATTTTATTATTGTGGAGCTATGCTCACAAAGCCGGGGATTTGCTGCTTATTCTGTCCGGGATGGTTTGGCTCAGTCCAATGTGATGGATATTGCCGAGGACCGATTTGGCAATTTGTGGTTGGCCACCAATGGTGGCTTAAGCAAATTCAATGGAGTGGATTTTGCAACCTTCAAGAAACAAAATGGTCTGGCCAGCAATAAAATATTTTGTGTAACCATTGATGGTGAGGGTAATGTTTGGGTGGGAACTGATCTGGGTATTTCCAGCTATGATGGTGCGGAGTTCCACAACTTTCCCTTGGAGGGGCTAAACATCAGTCAACGGGTGACCCAAATAGCATCAGATCGATATGGTAATATTTGGTTCTCCACCACCACCGGGGGAGTTTCGATGATGACGCCGGATCAGGGTATTAGTAACTTCCGGAATTTAGATGGTGTTCCCCAAGGGAAAATTAGTGGATTTGCAGAGACATCCGAGGCAATATGGATTGCTACATACAATGAAGGTGTTTTCAGATATCAAGATCAGCAATTCCAAAAAGCCCCTTTAGGGAAGGATCTCCAACAAGCCGGACTAACTACAATATTTGCAGACCAAAATGATAGGGTTTGGCTAGGCACCAGTCAAGGATTATACCTATGGAATGCAGAAGAATTTGAATTCGTGCATTCCTTTCCCGATAAGTCACATGATTTTGCAATTTACAGTATCAGTGAAGAAAATGAGGGCATCATCTGGATAGGAACTACCAATGGAGCCTATAGATTTCAACAAGGGTCATGTACTCAAGTAAATGCTTCGGATGGCCTCACCGACAATATAATATATAAAATCCTCAAAGACCGGGAGGGTACCCTCTGGTTTGGATCATTTGGGGGTGGTTTGTACAAATCTTTGGGAGAAACTTTCACTCACATTGGTAAAGGACATGGCGTTGCCTACGATTATATATCTTCAATTAGCCAGGGCGAAAAAGGGGATTATTGGTTTGGGTCCTACGGCGGTGGAGTATATCATTTTATTCCTCCGGATGGCCCGGGTGCACACTACACGGTTAAAGACTTGGGTCATGAACAGGGTTTAAGCAATGACTTTGTTTATAGTGCCATTCCTGATGATAACGGAGACTTGTGGGTGGCAACGGCATGGGGGTTAAATAAATATGCCGAGGGTAAATTCACCAGCTATTATTTAGAGCATGGACTGCCATCCAATAAGGTTTTTTCAATTCTCAAATGTGATGATGGCTCACTTTTTTGCGGAACCTCCATGGGACTGAGCTATATCGATCGAGAAGAAGGGGTGTACTTTAAAAACTATTTGTATGACGGAGAAATACCTCATAACCGCATCAGGACTTTAGTAGAAGCACAAGACGGCCGCATTTTGCTTGGGACCAATGGTGGCTTGAAAGTTTTCGATGGAAAGTCTATTCAGGATTATTTCGAGATTGACAGTTTAAAACATTGGCCGGTGTCCACTATTTTCCAGGATAATAAAGGAGGTGTATGGTGTGCGCTGGTCGATGACGGAATATTGTATTTTGACCCGGCCTCTGGAAAAATGATGCACTATACTGAAAAACAGGGCCTTTCATCAAACATAGTTTACAGTCTGGCGATGGATCAGTTAGGGTCACTTTGGGTGGGTACCCCACATGGTCTGGACAAGTTGAGCTTTTTCAAATCCGGGGAAATTCGCAAGATCCGGAATTTCGCGGCCAACGAAGGATTTTTTGGTATAGAGACCAACACAAATGCCATTTACACAGAACCTGATGGATCTATTTGGTTTGGTACTGTTGAAGGGGCCTTTAAATGCCATCCGAAACTGGATAGAATCAATATCCTCCAACCAATTACCTACATTACAGGAATTCGGTTGTTCTCCCAAAAGGTTGATTGGAGTGAATTAAGTAACAACACCACCCAATGGTTCAATTTGCCGGAGAACTTAAAACTTTCACATACTCAAAACCATCTTACTTTTGAATTTTTTGGCAATAGCCTAAGAAATCCTGACAGAGTAAGTTATCAATATACCCTTGAAAATTTTGATCCTAACTGGCAGCCTGTTACTAAAAAGAAAGAAGCCGTTTACACCAATCTACCCCCCGAAGATTATGTTTTCAAAGTAAGGGCATCCAATAACGATGGAGTATGGAATGAAAAGGCAGCTTCCTTTGGGTTTGAGATAACTCCACCATATTGGAGAACCTGGTGGTTCTTTACCCTGTCGGTGTTGATTGTAGGAATTGCCGGACGTTTATATTATAATTTTCGAGTACAGGAAAAACTGAGGTCATTGATACAGGTGGAAAAGATAAAGGACCAGGAGACTGTAAAAGTCCGGAGAAGAGTGGCCGAGGACTTCCATGACCAAGTGGGCAATCAACTAGCCAGTATAAACGTATTAGTGCAATTGATCCAGGCAAAGTTGTCGTCAGGGAACAAGGGGGTTGAAGAGCTTTTACAGAAGCTAGGTCAGTTTACCAAGACACTATTCACCGGCACCAGGGATTTTATCTGGTCCATTGACCCCCAAAGTGATGATGTAAATGAAATGCTGATTTACATCAAGGATTTCGGTGAAGAATTGTTCGAATATTCAGGCATCAATTTTTATGTGGATACTAACCATGGATTTGATGCCAAGATGAAACTTCCCATTGGATGGAGCCGTCACGTGGTTTTCATCTTCAAGGAGGCATTGACCAACTCCCTTAAGCACGCAAATTGTAAGAATGTTTACCTGAACTTCAACGTTTCCGATCATAATTTCGTATTTGAACTTAAGGACGACGGGATAGGGCTCAATGGCTACCATGAGAATGACTATCTGGGTATGGGTTTTCAGAATATGAAGGAAAGAGCTAAAACAATTGGAGGGGAGATCGTAATATCCTCCGGGAGCGGGATAGGAACCAAGGTTACCTTGGAAGGCAAAATACCGCAAAATGAGGGATAACATATTAGAACGTATTTGATTAGCGTTGACTATTCAAATTTAGAGATATTTTAATGAACAGGATTACAATTATTGAAGACAACGATGTAGTACGTGAAGGCTTTGCCCTTTTAATTGATAGTGTGAACGATTATAATGTAGTTGGCACCTATGCTACTTGTGAGGAGGCCATTAAGAGATTAAAGGACGATCACCCTGATGTCATCCTCATGGATATCGAATTGCCGGGGATTAGTGGGATTGAGGGATGTACCCGTATCAAGAAAATACAGCCCGGAATCAACATTATTGTAATTACTGTGCATGAAAATAGTGAATTGGTCTTTGATGCTCTTTGCGCTGGAGCCTGTGGATATATTACCAAAAATACCGAATACTCCCGGCTTATTGATGCCATTAAAGAGGCTATGAATGGAGGTGCGCCTATGAGCAGCAATATTGCCCGGATGGTGGTAGAATCTTTTCAGAAGAATCAAAATACTCCACTGACCAGCAGGGAAACACAGGTGCTGGAGTTGCTGTCGAAAGGAAAAAGCTATACCATGATCGCCGACGAGTTATTCATTCATAAAGAAACCGTGAAGTCTCATATCAAGAACATATACTTCAAACTACAAGTCCACAGCAAGGCAGAGGCTATTGAAGTAGCCTTGAAGAATAAGTTCATATAGTGAAATTTCTCCCTCATTTTAGGGGTTTAATAGCGGTTAAAACGTTTTCAGTCCTTGCTGTAGGTACCTCAAACCATCAGTTAGCAAGGATGGTTTTAAAAAATCCCCCTATTCACTCTTGTAATATTCAATAATATACCACAATTTGCGGGATATCAATTATTTAGAAATACCCCGTAATTGGGCAAATATTGCTATATTTAAAAGAAACCTCAATTGGTGTTTCTAAACCTAACTTTAATTAACCATTAATTTTATGAAATTACATCTACAATTAACTCTTATCACCTTCCTGTCAGTTATCACCATGACGGCCCAGGAAATCACGGTAAGTGGAATAGTGACTGCCGCCGACGATGGCGGTGGCCTACCTGGGGTGAATGTACTGATTAAAGGTACTACCACAGGCGCTGTTACCGACATTGACGGTAACTACAAACTCACCGCTCCCTCAGGAGACGTGACATTGGTTTACTCTTTTGTGGGATTCACCAATCAGGAAATACCCCTGGACGGACGCAGTATCATTGATGTGTTACTGGCACCTGACATTTCTCAATTGGAAGAGATCGTGGTGACCGGTTCTGCAGTAGGCAAATCCAAGAAGACCTTGAGCTTCTCTGTGGGAAGCATCAGCGAAGAACTAATGACCACAGTACCACCGGCTACCCTTGGACAAGGGCTGCAAGGTAAAGTGGCAGGACTTCGGGTAAACAGTGTAGGAGGGCAGCCTGGACAGGGAGCAT
>QIEB01000199.1 GCA_003229495.1 Flammeovirgaceae bacterium | reverse complement strand
TATGAAATAAATAATTGCGCTTTGACCGCTTATTAGTAACTTTTAACGAAATCGATTGCGAACTTAGGTATCCATGAGAAATGAGTAGCCATAAAAGAACTGTAAAAAATCCCGGAGTTTGTAATTAGCTATTAAGACTTTCAAATGAAATCAATTAGTGATAGCCTGCTGATAATTATTGTCATTCTAACCACCTGGCAGTGCACACCATCTGAAGTTACAGGTTCCAATAAGATAGCTCCCAATCCCAACATCCTGTTGATCCTTACTGATGATATGGGATTTGGGGATGTATCCAGTAGTGGAAACCTCATTATTAGCACCCCAAATCTTGACAAACTAGCTGAAAAAAGTGTCCGTTTTAATTATTTCTATGTGTCACCAGTGTGCGCGCCTACCAGAGCCAGTTTATTAACAGGGCGTTATCACCAACGAACAGGCGTTCGTAGTGTAACCAACGGATATGAAACCATGGACCCAGAGGAAAGCACTATGGCCGAAATTCTGAAACTGCAGGGTTATCGGACCGCACTATTTGGAAAATGGCATCTTGGAGAATACTATCCCTCTGTTCCCAATGCCCAAGGTTTTGATGAATATTTGGGATTCCGCACAGGCCACACTAATAATTACTTCAACCCTGTTCTCGAACATAACGGCAAATACATTCAAAATCAGGGATATATAACAGACATACTTACCGATAAAGCCATGAGCTTCATGTTGGAAAAAAGTCCTGATCCTTTTTTTTGTTACCTGGCATATAACGCTCCCCATACTCCTCTACAAATAGACAGTAGTTGGATCAATTACCACCTGGAAAATGGGCTGGATGAAAGAACCGCCAGAATATATGGAATGATAGAAAACATCGATCAGAACGTTGGAAGAATATTGGATACACTGGTTTTTAAAGGCCTTTTACAAAATACCATGGTGATTTTCATGAGCGATAACGGTCCAATCAATGGTTGGCAGGTCCCACAAGAGGAAATGAGATATAATGCAGGTTTAAGAGACCAGAAATACACGGTATACGAAGGTGGTATAAGGACGCAGTGTTATTGGCTGTGGAATGACCACTGGAAACCCACAGAGACTGATCAGATCGCCGCTCATATTGACGTTCTTCCTACTATTATGGGGGTATTGGGAGTTGACCTTCCTAGTACTTTGAATATTGACGGAATAAGCTTAATGCCAATTCTTGAGAACGAAAGTGCTGTTTTACCGGAGAGGATTTTCTTTGAAAAATTCGCCTTGCAAACTTTAGGGGAGCCGGCTTCTTTTCCCGGCGGTATGGCACGAAAAGGTCCTTGGAAAATGGTCAATGGCAAAGATCTTTACAATGTTCTGGAAGATCGTGGAGAGCAGGTAGATTTGTCACAAAAATATCCGGATATTCTATCAGAGCTTAATGCGGCCTATGATAATTGGTATAGCGATATCGCTGATGACAGAGGTTTGAAATCCATAGAAATTACTTTGGGGCATGCCGGGGAAAACCCAGTCTACCTGCAGCCTCATCATGGGAAAGCTTATGGGAATGTAGAATTCTGGGGCAATCGGGGACTAGTGGGAGAGCGCACAGGCACTCACCCCAGTGGGGTTGATGGTGATTGGACAGGCAGCTGGCAAACCACAGGAGACGCTATTGAATGGAACGTAAGGTTTGTAGAAGCTGGCACATATGCGTTTAAATTGTTAGCCAGGGATCATCAGCCCCGGAAAAAAATCAAACTGGAGTTTTCGTTAAATGGCAATATATGGGAACAATCCATTCCTGCCAACTCATTAACTTCAGAATGGAAAGAGCTGGAATTAAATACTTCACCAGTCACTACCGGGCCTTACATGCTCAAGATATCATTAACAGAAGATATAACCAGCAAATTTGAGATCAGGGCCATGGTGGTTGAGAAATTACCATTATGAGTAGAGAATCAGTCTGGTGTTTCTCAATTTTACCGGATAACTCCAGGTAGCGGCGAACCTCTTTCCTATAATACTGTTTTAATAACCAGTTATATCCTTTACCAATTCAAAAAATCCTCTTTTCCGATCCGAGTTTATCCTCCAGTCCACCGGCACGCTTTGAAATCCCTGGTTGAAACTTTCTCCTTCTCTTCTGAAGTCGAAAAAGCCCCAAGAGGCATATGATTTTACCGCTGCTGTCATATTGCAGTGGTCCTGGTCGAAATCATAGTGATCGTCTTCATTGAACAATATTGGCATGGTTTGGTATCCTTCAATCAGGCGGGTCTGATCCACCATCTCAGTGATTCGATCGGGGTCATTCACTCCGTTGCCATGAATCAAAATAAAATCCGATTCCCTTACCACGTTTGGTGTGGGCAGTGTGTTTCCATTATAGCTTGCCGCAACCAACAATCTTCTGCCATCCTTTTCCATACTTTTAATTTGACGCATCAACTGATCAATGCGATCGGCTTTGATAATAGCCTGCTCATATTTCCGGTTATTACACTCATTGGCTACTTCTATCACTACATTGCCATATCCTTGGTCCAAAACCCAATTTGTAGCCTGGTAGGCGGCATTCATGACAGCGGTTTCATTTTCAAAGTATTCATCCTGTCCAAAATAAAAGTAACCTAAAATAACCACCATGCCCAGCTTATCAGCTTTGTCCAAAATTTGAGCTACTCTTCTCATATAGAGCTTTCGCAATCTACCTTTTTCGTCAAATGCTGAGTTCCTCCATCCCTGATTTCCATACCCCATTGGGCTCCCCCCCTGTAGATTCAGGGTAAAAGAGAGCATACCATGTTTGCGCCAGGAAGGCATGGCAGCCACGAACTCCTGCGTATTTCTCTTAGCATCCCAAATTCCGGTATCAGGATATTTGAATTTATCCCTGGTTTCAGGGTTCTGATCGTCAAAGACACCCTGTACCATTCGTGAGTTGAAAAGAAGTCCTTCAATTTTGTGCCCATTCCAATACCTGCCTTTATAAGTCAACTCCCCGTTTATTAAAAACTGATCTTGCTGAATTGTCACTACGGTTTTTACGCCCTTTTGGATAATTCCCCCGGAAATATTAAGCACCGCAAAAAGTACAAAAAGTGCAATCTTCATATTTGAGTTAGTTTATTACCACACGAATTTTATAAGTGCTACAGATATCCATTCAACTCCACCAGATCGGTAGATCCAGTCCTTCATAAACAGGGTTCCTTTTGTAATAAGGTCCCGGGACCCATGGGAATTTCTTCTCGATGTTATCGATTAACTCCACACCGAATCCAGGTTTATCAGGAATAGTCAATATTCCGTTTTCGATGGGATAAGGATCTTTAAAAATCTCCCATTTAAGCGGGTTGTAGGTCTGGTTGAGTTCACACATATGGCCGCAAGGCACACCGGCAACCAGATGAACATTGGCTATAGTGGTAAGGCCCCCTACCCAATTATGCGGGCAATAAAGCTGACCATACTGGTGAATGGTTTGTCCAATGTGCCATCCCTCAGTGATTCCACTTAGATTAGCATCCGTTTGAATGATGTTCATAGCTTTGGCGGCCACATAGGGTCGAACCTGATGGCGGTTCCACCAGCTTTCTCCACCCGACACCATGACTGAGGGCATGGCCTCGTTAATGGCAATGTGCTGCTCTAACGATGCCGGATCCATCCAGGATACCGGTTCTTCATACCAATAAAATTTCAGTTCCTCCAATACCGGGCATAGTTCATTAATAATGGTCTCAAACTTCCAGGGAAATTTTTCAATAACCAGTTTAAAATCCGGTCCTACTGCTTGGCGCAGCCGTTCCAAAATGGGAATATATTGCTGCATGGTCAATCCGCTATATTTCCAGCTGGTGCCATTGCGAAACTTGAAAGTATCATAACCTGCTTCTTTATGCTTGAGGGCTTCTTCGATAAGCGCTTCATCGCCCTTGTCATACCAGGCATGACTAACTCCTCCACTGGCATAAATTTTTACCTTATCGGATGGGTCACTACTATTGGAAAGAAGTTTATAGACGGGCACTCCTTTGGCCTTTCCCACAACGTCCCAGAGAGCATTATTTACTCCAGCCCAGGCCCCTTCGGCTACGGAGTTATGGCCTTGATTATTAGTCAGAAAATCAACATCGAAAACATTGGCTCCTTTCAACAAGGGAGTAATATATTTGTCCGTATAAGCTTTTAATTTATCCGGTCCACGATAGGGGCTGCCTTCTGCTATACCGACTATGCCTTTATTGGTAAAAACCTGAACCAAGGCAGCGTCGGATTTCCAAACATATAGCCCGGCACATCGCCAAAGAAATTCTCCATCATGCTTGTAAGAAAGAGGAGTGACTTTGATATCGGTGATGATGATGTTTTCTCGTTTCAAACCTTCAGCCGGATTATCACGGTTTGCGCGATCCACTAAAATGGACGTTTGATTTTCTTGTTTTAACTCAGCTTCTTGTTTTGGTTCAGGGGTGATACATGCCGGGGTCATACCAGCTGCGAGCATAGCACTGGATTGAGATACGAATGAACGCCGGGAAATCTTTTTCATTTTAAATGCCTTTTTAATTGGTCATTTATTAAATCCTTTACTATCTGGTTGCCTACCACAAGTTAATATCCTGCATAATTTTTATGTATGTTGGTGTATTCTGTATAGGGTCATCAGTTCGAATACCATAATAAGGTAAATTCGGGTCTTTTATTTTATGCATTTTTTGTAGCCAGATAAGCCTTTTGTCCTGATCGCCCAGCAGTTCATACAAGCGTAGTATGGAAGAGGGCGCCACAAAAGTGGAGGTTCCCATCTCTTCCAATTCTACAGCGACAAATTTCACAGCTGCCTTAAAGCCGTAATTCTGATAAGAGCTGTCAATTAACTTCAGCAGATTGTGATCATTAACCTTGTCAAGAGCGAAAATCTTTAATTGTTCAATTGCCAGATTATGTTGACCAGTATTCGCATACTTAGCTAGTAAATATCTGTTGAGCAAGGGGTGATTTGGTTCCAGTTTTCTCAATTGCTCGAATCTTTTAAAAGCGCTGAGCACTTTACCTTGAAAAAAATATAACATTCCGCCAAATGACAAAACCCAGGGATCCATGGGATCTAAGGCTTCAGCAATCTTAATTTGGGTCTCTGCTTCGACAAATCGATTAAGATTCAATAGTAAATGCGCATAGCCATTCCTTAATCCGGGATGGTTAGGGTTCATTTCGATACCACGCAAGAAGTTCTCTTCTCCCTTTTTCCAGTCAAAATCCGTCCAGGTACTAATGGATCCTGCCATAATCCAATTATCCGGATTCAGACTATCCAGCTCCATGGCTTTCCTAAACGACTCATGAATTTTGAGATTAGCCACTGCTGGTGAAACCCTTCCCATTTGCTTGCGAGATATCCAAACTAATGAAAGTCCCGAGTAACCCAAGGTATAGCTAGAGTCTATTTCAATGGCTTGTTTAAAATAAGCCTCCGCTTCATCCAATCCCTCCCGGGTAAGCAAGCCAGAATTGAATGTACCCTTCAAATAAGCCTCATATGCTCCCGTCTTACCCGTTTTGACTTTGGCAAGCAATTGCACTTCCTTTGGCTGAAGTACGCCATTGATTTTCAAGGCTACGTTTCTGGTTACTTCCTTGTACATATTGGGCACATCATCCAGCGCGGTGTGGTACTCATGTGTCCAGATAGTTTCTTCCTGAGGAAACACATCTACCAGTTTGATCCGAAATTCAATAACGCTGTCGATGCGGGTCAGACTGGCTTCAATTATGGCATCCACACCCAATTCCTTAGCGATTTTTTTCAAACTTTTAGTGGAGTTAACATAGGCCATACTAGAGGTATGCGAAGTGATCCTTATACCACTTAGCACTGCTATCTCACTGATCAGCCCGTCATGCATTCCCGCATATAAATAATCTTGATTTTTATCACCGGTGTAGTTTGAAAAGGGTAATACAGCCAGCGATTTCAAGCTTTCATCTATGATGACCCGATTGTGATCAAAAGGATTTAGAATAACCGATTGACCAGGTTCAAATATTGTCGGATTAAGCACAAAAGATCCAAGCGTTACCAGGGCCAATACACCATTTATTGCGAGAAGTGAAAAGGAAAGCCATCCAATGCGAGGTCTAAAACGGGTTAGAATAAAGGTGGTAGTAAGACCAAAAAATGATACTATGATCATGACGTCCAAATACAAAGGGTCCCAATTTTCCCTGGCAATAATGAAATTGAACAGTTGTAGAAACAGCCAGGCAGCCACGGAATACAAGAGCAAGGTCCTGGGAATGTTTCTTTTTTTATCAATCTTCCCCTTTAGTTGAGCTGGTTTAGGAAGAACTAACTCAGGATCCTGGATAGCAAAAATCGCCCGGGACTTTTGATCATTTTTAAAATGATAACGCCCCATATATCTTGTCAAGATCTTTTCATGGCCGGTCAATTCATCGACCACTTTATCCGACACCAAAACACTTCCGGGTACTGCCAAAGATTCTACCCTGGATGCCAGGTTTACTGCGTCACCGATGAGGTCATCTTCGGTAATCACTACATCTCCCATATGAATACCAATCCGTACCGGAATAGAAGACTCCTTCAGAAATCGTTTTTGCATTTCTGTGGCACATTCCACTGCATGTACTGCGCTTTCAAAAAAACTTAAGGTACCATCTCCGTAGTATTGAATAATTTTACCCTGGTGTTTTAAGGTTACCCCATCAAATATTTCCCGATGTTGATTTCGATACTCAATGGCCAGGGCCTCACTTTTTTGCATCAATGCCGTATATCCTTCAATATCCGTGAACATGATGGCCAAAAGTTGTCGGGTAGTGGGCATTTACCTGAAAATGAATCTATTCATAAGTTAAGGGATTTCGCTTCCAAATAAAATTTTATCAATGGACCACGTTTGACCTGATAAAATATTATTAAAATAAAGTACCACATATCCAGAACTCTTTTACTTTTGCAAACAAATAGATCACACATGGAAAAAGCAATAATCACTACCAATAAGGGCACTATGGAAGTCGAATTTTTCGAAAAAGACGCTCCAAAAACGGTTGCTAACTTTATCAAGCTTTCAAAGGATGGATATTATGATGGCCTTAACTGGCACCGTGTCATTCCGGATTTTGTCATTCAAGGCGGATGTCCGGAAGGAACAGGAGCCGGAGGACCCGGTTATACCATAGACTGCGAACTTGATGGTGAAAACCAACATCACGATCGAGGAGTATTATCGATGGCACATGCCGGAAGAAATACCGGCGGTTCTCAATTTTTTGTTTGTCACAGCAGGACAAACACCAGTCATCTAGACAAAAAGCACACGGTTTTCGGGAAAGTTGCTAAAGGAGTGGAAGTGGTAGATGATATCCAGGAAGGTGACGCTATCGAAAAGATAGAGATCGTAGAGGGGTGATAGGGACCAAGGACGAGGGTGTTAGGGACGAAGGACGAGGGTGTTAGGGAGCTTTGGATTATGGTCCCTGAAATTTGAGATTTAGTTGGTACTTGGGATTTGTGTTTTGTGCTTGCCAGGCAGGCAATGTGAAGATTATTTATCCCTTGCCGCCCTCCTGGCTGATTGTGCTTCCAGGAAATCATCTAATTCCTTTTTGGACATAGGTAAATTTGGGTATTCATCCAGCCATTGCTGAAAGTCCTTTTCAAATACTTCACGATCCATGTATTTGTTTGTCTCCATGCAAAAGACATTGAACTCATCACGCAAGGCGGTATACTCACCAGATACTACTACTTCCTGTACCAGATGGGGTGGAATAAAAGCCACTCCCGTGGTTTTGGCGAGTACTACATCACCTGGCAATACTGTTGCGCGACCTATACGAATAGGACCATTAACAGTAGCGATCATCATGTCTTTGATTGCCGAAGGGTCTGAACCTCTTATCCAGGCATTAAACCCTTCAATCTGGAGTAAACCCTCTACATCTCTTACGGATCCGTTAAATATAACTCCCCTTTTGCCGGCATTATAAATAGCATTTCCAAGGTTATCACCAATCAGGGTGCCTTCAACCATTTTACCATAACTATCAGCTACGTAAACATCACCATCCAGTAATTTAATAATAGGAGCATAATTTGTTACCGGAGTTTTTGTACCTTCTTCTTCGGCCTGTTTCTGAACATAGTTATCAAAATCTGCTCTTAATGGCATAAACTGCCCAGTTACCACACGGCCGGTCATTACCTGTTCGGGATGTAGAATTTGCCATCCATTTTCGAAAGGGCTTGC
>QIEB01000018.1 GCA_003229495.1 Flammeovirgaceae bacterium | reverse complement strand
CCACAATTTCTGCCAGCTTTCTAACACTCTTTTTATCATCTTCCATCAGAGCCAACATGAGTTCAGAAAGTGCAAATTCCCGGTATTCCTTATCGAAATCCTTTTTAAACTCAGCGTCGGTTTTCCATTTATCAAAAACCGGTCCTAGTCTGCTTTCACTTTTCTTTGCCATAATATGTCCCTTTCTGGTTAGGCATTTCGTAGTCCTTCTTGTTCTGGTAAATACCACCTTGATAAGCTATGTAGTCTTCCATTCAATAAGCGTACAAGTATACTTACACAATTATAACGATTGTTCTTGATAAAAGTTCAACCTGATTTGAATCTTGCCGTATTGACACTACCATATACATTAGACGTCAGATAGTATACATATCAGTTTTGATAAATGGAATACTGCTATACTGCTATTATCAATTCTATAAGTAGTATTAATACCTACAACACCAGAATAATTGAAATTATTCAATTATATTTGATAGTAAATACTAACATTATTATCCAATAATACATTTAGTGATGGGAAATACCAACATACATTGGATTGCGATGAGTGATAAGGCTATCGTGGAAGCTATTGGCGCATTTTTAAAGCACAAACGTTTAAATCAGAATAAAACACAGTCACAAATAGCTCAGGACGCTGGATTGAATCGTTGGACTTTAAGTCAAATTGAAAATGGAGAAGCCATTAGTATGGCTTCTTTTATTCAGATACTTAGGGCGCTGGACCAGTTAAACATTTTTGATGTATTCAAAATCGAAACACAGATAAGCCCCCTTGAACTTGCTAAGTTAGAACAGCAAAAAAGGCAAAGGGCAAGAAACAAAAAGATCGACAAAAAACCGGACAGCAATTGGTAATGATAACCACGTCATTTGTCAAAATATGGAATCAAACCGTTGGGGCAGTTGCCTGGCTGGAAAACAAGGGGCTTGCAAGTTTCGAATATGATCCTAAATTTGTAGAGTTAGGATGGGAATTATCTCCCATTAAAATGCCCCTCACAACCAGGAAAACAATATATTCTTTTCCTGAATTAAGAGCTTCCTTAAACAGTGAATTTGACACATTTAAAGGATTACCTGGTCTCTTGGCTGATGTATTGCCTGATAAATATGGAAATCAACTAATCAATTCCTGGCTTGCACAAAATGGGCGAGCTGAGAATAGCATGAACCCTATTGAACAATTATGTTTTATAGGGACCCGGGGAATGGGAGCCTTAGAGTTTGAGTCAACTCCGCTAAAATCAAATAAAAAGACATTTCTAGTAGAAATTGGAAGATTGGTGGATATCGCTCAAAAAATGCTCAATAAAAGAGTGCAATTTGAAGCCCATTTGGAAAAAGATGAAAAACAGGCTATGATGGAAATTTTAAAAATTGGAACATCAGCCGGTGGCGCCAGACCTAAAGCAATTATTGCATATAATCATAACACTGGACAAGTAAGATCTGGGCAAACCAAAGCCCCTAAAGGATTTGAGCATTGGTTAATTAAATTAGATGGGGTAGGTGATGAACAATTTGGTGCCACTAAGGGGTACGGCCGGGTTGAAATGGCATATTTTGAAATGGCAAAGGATTGTGGTATTGAGATGATGGAATCTCAACTGCTGGAAGAGAATGGACGGGCACATTTTATGACTAAGCGATATGACAGGGAAAACGGTGATATAAAACATCATATTCAGACATTTTGCGCACTACGACATTACGACTTTACTGAAGTGAACAGTTATAGTTATGAGCAGTTATTTCAGACTATGAGATTGCTTCGCTTACCTTACCAACAGGCTGCGCAAATGTATCGCAGAATGGTTTTTAATGTGCTTGCAAGGAACTGCGACGATCATACCAAGAATTTTGCGTTTAGACTTCAAAAAGACAGTGCATGGGAATTAGCTCCGGCATATGATATATGTCATGCTTATCGTCCAGATAGTGTATGGGTAAGCCAACATGCACTTAGCATCAATGGAAAAAGAAAGAGTATCACAAAAAACGATATATTGGCAATTGCCAAGTCTATGAGTATTAAAAAAGCAGCAAAGATTCTAACACAAATAAGGGAGAAGGTTTCATCCTGGAATAAGTATGCAGAACAAGCAGGAGTGAATCCGAGATTGCGAGACGCAATAAATAAAACACTCATAAAAGTGTGAAATCAATGAAAATTATGTTCTCAATTCTATGATTCTGGCCACCTGCCTACCATGCTTTCATAAAATAGAAAACTTATTAGTTTTGTAGAATGAAAATGAAAACCACCTTCTTAGTATTCACTATGGCGTTTGCTGCCTGTGGATCTTTATATAGTCAGTTCTCAAAGGCATCGGAGGACCTTCCCAATATATTATGGCTTACTTCGGAGGACAACAGCCCGTTTTTGGGCTGTTATGGTGATGAGTTCGCTACTACCCCTAATCTGGATAAGCTGGCGTCCGAAGGCTTTCTATATACCCATGCTTATGCCAATGCACCTGTTTGCGCTCCTGCCAGGAATACCATTATCACTGGCGTATATGCAACCTCCGGGGGCAATCAGCATATGCGCAGCCACTATAGAATGAGTGACAGAATCAGGTTGTATCCAAAATATTTACGGGAGTTGGGATATTACTGCACCAACAACATAAAGACCGACTATAATATAGATCTCAATCAATATGGAGGCGCCTGGGACCAGTCTTCAGATTCAGCACATTATAAAAGCCGAAAAGAAGGTCAACCGTTTTTCGCCATTTTCAATACTACCATATCGCATGAGAGTTCAGTGCATAAATGGACACCCACAGAGGAGTTAAGGCATGATCCTGAAGCAGTCCCAATTCCCCCTTATCACCCCAGAACAGCAGAGATGAAGCATGATTGGGCCCAGTATTATGACAAGGTGGAAGATATGGACAGCTGGATAGGGGAGAAGCTGAGGGAACTGGATGAGGCGGGACTCTCGGAGAACACCATTGTATTTTATTATGGAGACCATGGGGGGGTGATGGCCAGGAGCAAGCGTTACGTATATGAATCAGGTACTCATGTTCCGTTTATTGTTCGTGTCCCTGAAAAGTATAAGCACTGGTTTCCAAATGAAGAAAAGGGGACAAAAGTTGACCGCATGATCAGCTTTGTAGACCTGGCCCCTACATTATTGAGTATAGTGGGGATACCTGTCCCGGAATACCTGCAGGGGAACGCTTTTCTGGGATCCCAGAAGACACCTGACCCTGAGTATGCCTACATGTTCAGAGGAAGAATGGATGAACGCTACGATATGTCCAGGGCATTACGGGACCAGCAGTTTCGCTATATAAGAAATTATATGCCCCATCGTATATATGGTCAGCATTTGTCATACTTGTGGAGGGCCCCTTCCATAGGTTCGTGGGAGCAGGCGTGCCTGGCTGGTGAATGTAATGCCGTTCAAAGTGTATTTTGGCACAGCAAACCTTCGGAAGAGCTGTATGATACCGAAAACGACCCTTGGGAGGTGAAAAATTTAGCCGATGACCCTCAATATGCCGATGTGCTGGCGAGGATGAGAAAAGCCAATCATGACTGGGTAATGGATATAATGGATACCGGATTTATACCTGAGCCGGACTGGCAGGAAAGGGTAGGGGAAATGCCAATGTATGACTATATGAGAGAGAATGATGTGGATATGATGGAAATAGTGGAGGCGGCAGAACTGGCCAGTCTGGGTAAAGAGGAGAGCCTTCCGGCTTTCATAAGATACCTGGAGAATGATGATCCTGCGGTCAGGTATTGGGGGGCCACTGGTTTACTAATTTTAGGAAAAAAAGCATCTTCAGCTATTCAAGCTCTAAAAGAAGCTGTCAATGACCCATCCTCTTCGGTGGCAATTGTGGCCGCGGAGGCCTTATACAAGCTTGGGGAAAAAGAATTGGCAGAGCAAGTATTGCTTGAAAATTTAAAGAATGACAATTTTACTTCAAACTTCGCTCTTAATTCCATCGATATCTTAAATATTAATAGTCTCAAGGCCCAGACTGAAATTCAGAAATACCTTGGTGAAGCAAAGCATGACTATAGCAAACGGGCGGCCACCGCTTTGGCCCAAAAATGGGATTCAAAATCAAAGTGACAGGTACATGGAAATTCTTGTCTAATTATAAATTCAATCTATATGCGTCATTTAATAATAATCTTGTTTTTGTGGTCTTCATTCCCGCTGCTTTCGCAAGATCCGGATCTGGTAAACCCAAAACTATTAACCGATCCCTGGGACGCATATTGGGTGGATATGAAGGGTATCAGTCCTCAGGATTATGGAGTATACATCTTCAGGAACACCTTTGAAATAGCAAATGTCCCCAACGAATTTGTGGTGAATATAACCGCTGACAATAGGTACAGACTGCTGGTGAACGGCGTTGAAGTGAGTATGGGGCCAGCCCGCAGCGACTTGCAGCATTGGCGTTATGAGACTGTTGACATTTCAGAATATTTAATAACAGGAAAAAATGTATTGGCTGCCGAGGTATACAATATGGGAATTGACAAGTCCGTGGCTCAACATTCGCATCGCACTGCTTTTCTACTTCAATGCAATAGCGAAGGGCATGAATACCTAAACACGGGTAGTGGTAATTGGAAAGTAGCACGAAATATGGCTTTTACTCCCAATCCGGTAAAACGCGGGGAACACATAGTAGGCGGCTATTATGCCGCAGGCCCATGTGACAACATTGATGGAAAAATATACCCTTGGGGATGGCAGACGCTGAGCTTTGATGACAGCCAATGGCAGGCAGCCAACAAAATTGCCAAAAAAGGAGCACCTCGCGGATTCCGTTACGAGTACTGGTGGTTGCTTGAACCGAGGAAAATACCATTGCTGGAACAAAAAGAAGAAAGACTAAATAGAATAGTGAGATCTGAAGGGATAGAAATAACCAACTCTGAACAGTTTATAAATCCTGACGGCCAGCTTACCATTCAAGGAAATCAAACAGTGACTATTTTGCTGGACCAGGCCCACCTTACCATGGGTTTCCCCGAGCTGCTGGTCAGTAATGGCAAAGGATCAAAAATTACCGTAACCTATTCCGAAGCACTTTACGATAAGGAGACCAAGCAGAAAGGGAACAGAAATGAAACAGAAGGTAAGCGCATCTATGGATATCAGGATGTTTTCTTCCCTGATGGAGGAGAAAACAGATTGTTTCGGCCACTTTGGATAAGGACATACCGCTATATTCAATTGAACATAGAAACGCAGAGTGATCCCCTGGTTTTGAATGATTATTATGGGATATTTACCGCTTACCCGCTTGAGCAAAAGGGCTCGTTTGAAAGCAATGATCCTTCTTTAACCGACATCTGGAATACAGGCTGGAGAACTGCCAGACTATGTGCATTGGAGACCTATTTTGACTGCCCATATTACGAACAGCTGAATTACGTAGGAGATACCAGGATACAAGCGCTGATCTCCATGTATGCTTCCGGTGATGATCGCCTGGTACGAAATGCTATAGTGCAATTTGATAATTCCCGTATGTCAAACGGCCTCACCATGGCCCGGTATCCTTCAGACCTGATCTTGGTGATACCACCATTTTCACTTTTCTGGATAGATATGATCCACGATTATCATTTACATCGTGATGATAGGGCCTTTGTAAAACAATTCTTGCCTGGTATAAGAGGTGTTCTAAGTTGGTTTGAAAAATATATTGATGAGACCGGCATGCTTGGTAATGTGAATTGGTGGAACTACACTGACTGGTCTCCTGAGTATCCGGGAGGGACCCCTCCAGGGGCCGCGGATGGCAATTCTGCCAATATTACCTTGCAATATGCCTATGCACTATATTATGCGGCCAACTTGATGGAGGATTTTGGTTACCAATATGAGGCAGATCAATATAGAAGACAGGCTTCAGAATTAAAAAAAGCCACTTTGGAACATTGTTGGAGTGATACCAGGGCATTGTTATCTGAAACACCTGATCAGAAAGTATTTAGTCAGCATACCAATATTTGGGCAATTTTAACCGATGCCGTACCAATAGAAGCACAAAAGCCTTTGCTGACCAAGATCCTGACAGAACCAGATTTGGTGAAAAGCACTATTTACTTCCGGTACTATTTATTCGAAGCCATGCAAAAAGTAGGAATTGGAGATAAGTATCTGGAACAACTAAAACCATGGCATACAATGTTGAAAAATGGATTATCAACATTTCAGGAATCTGATATCAGGGCTTTTGAGCGTTCAGACTGCCACGCCTGGAGTGCCAGTCCCAACTATCATTTGTTAGCCACGGTTTGTGGAATCAGGCCTGTTTCTTACGGTTTTAAAAGCGTGGAAATAGCCCCAAATTTGGGCGGGCTAGAAAAAATAAAGGGAACTTATCCCGACCCTAGAGGAAATGTAATAGTAGATTTAGAGCGTAAGGGAAAAACTGGAATTCTTGGGAAAGTAACCTTGCCGGTGGGAATGTCCGGGGTATTTAAATGGCATGGTTCGGAAATTGCCCTTCAGGAAGGAGAACAAAACATAACTTTTAAAAAGTAAATCAAGAAATTATGCACAAAAAAAATGCTGTAATTATTATTTTAATATTCCTTGTCATCTGTTTGAACAACCGATTGATGGCAAAATCATCTCATCTTTCATCCCATACAACCTTCATTTCAGGGCTAACAAGCCAAAAAGAACCTTCAAAAATTAAGAAAAAAGATTTGTCAAAATTGTTGAAGCTGCTATCGAAGCTGGAGTCGAAAGCTGAAGATCCATTGTTCAAAATGCATTTCAAATCATTAAGGACCATGATTGAGGACACCACGTATGGAATACCCTGGGGAACAAATGACAGTTTATGGGTGTCTGACGCGCTGGTATTTTTTAAAAAGGAAGGCTCACTGTGGAATACTTACTCTAATGGCTCAAAGCCGCTAATTATGAGTTTCGTATCACCTACTGACGGAAAAAATAGCTATTACCAACTTTACCTGCCAAAGCCATTTGACCCAAATAAAAAGGATTATCCCTTTTATATGGAATTGCACGGCAGTGGGGGAGGTAAAAATGACAATCCCAGGAAAATGCTCCTGCAGCCTTATCAAGCAGAAAAACCGGGAATTACCTTACAGGGTTATAGGGGAGACGGACTTTATATCAAGCCATGGGGAAGGGGTGACCAAGGCTATAAGGATCAGGCTGAATCAGATATTTATGAGTGCCTGGAACATTTTGGCAAGCTTTTCCAAACCGATGAGAAAAGACAATATTTATATGGATTTTCCATGGGATCGATGGGGGCTTTCCGTATCGCACAAAAAGACATGGACCGATGGACAGCCATAGGATTTTACTCCGGACCTGGCAGGGACATAACCCGGGAGCAGGCCGATTTGTATAAGGACAAACCAGTATGGATTGCCTGGGGGGAGGAAGAAAAAAGGGCGGAAGAAATAAAAGCCATGAGAGATTATCTGATCGAAGCCGGAGCTGATGTGGAGTGGTATGAAGTTAAAGATACAGGACACAAATATCTTTCAGATTATCAGGAAAAATTAATGGGTTGGATGAACGAGAAAACCAAATAAATCGATTAATTGTATGGTTATAATATCTTTATGGTTGAATAAAGATGGAGTATGGGGCTTAGAATCATTGAAGTGACCAGGAAACCCGTCGACCTAACACCGATAATTGAGATTGGATCTGATAAATTGGTTCTGCTCGCAGGCCCCTGTGCAGTGGAGGACTATAATATTTGCCATGAGATTGCGGCCAGCTTGAAGCAAGCCTGTCAGGATCTTGACATACATTACATTTTTAAAGCTTCCTTTGACAAAGCCAACCGCACCTCAGCCGATTCGTTTCGCAGCATTGGCTTTGATGAATCCCTGGATATTTTTAGCAAACTCAAAAATGAACTGGATATTCCCGTGGTTACCGATGTGCACGAATCCTATCAGGTACCATTGGTAGCAGAAGTAGTGGATGTGCTGCAGATTCCGGC
>QIEB01000597.1 GCA_003229495.1 Flammeovirgaceae bacterium | reverse complement strand
CCTACATTAAGACATTGAACAACAATGAAAAACCAATATTTAAAATAAATTACTAACCAGAAAAAAGGCAACCTTATTCAGGCATGCTCACACTAAAAACTAAAAACTAAAAACTAAAAACTAATAAAGTATCTCATCAATACTATTGATCGCAACAAAATGATAATTTGGGCGGGCTTCTTCATACACTGCCAGTGCAAACTCCTTTCCGGATTCGGTTTGTGACAGGGCCTTATATAATGGAGAAAGGAACTTGCGTCGTCCCACGCGTTTAAGAAATTCGGCCATGGCGGGATAGGCAGGTTGATAGTTATAAGAAATGGCCTTTTCATACCAGACAGCTTGTATTTCAGCATTACCGCTGTGGGTAAAATCGTAGGTCGAATCCAATGTTGCCACCGAAGCGGCATCCAGGTCTTCTGGCAGGCTTCGGATAAAATGCAGCCACTCATGGGTACTCCACTGGTCTGATTCGGGGAGTTCTCCAGTGTTGGTCCAATTTTTCAGGGCTTCATCCACAAAATCAAACTTTGTGGACACCGGTACCGGCAGATTGTCCGGTAAACCGCTATGATAGATCCACTCTTCAAGTTCATCCTGGTAAATATTAATATGTTTTTTTTCAATGAGGTTCTTCTGAAGGTAGTGTAAGAAATGTTCGGTGGTCATACTTTGAAAAGCATTCTCCTTAAAATAATTCACCAGGAATTGATCCCACAGTGCTCTACCGGAGCGTTCTTCCAACCACCGCAAAAAGAAATTGCCCTTATCATAGGCAATGGCGGTCATGCCGTCATCTGGATTCCTGTTCTTCAGGTCCAGTTTCAGATGCGTATCTCCACCTTTTTCATTTTGTATCATATCATCTACTTCGGCCTGCAAATCCTGTAGCGAGAGCAAGGCCAACATTTCTGAATAATCTCTTCCATTTAAGGCTTCCATGATCCTATTCTCGAAGTATACGGTAAATCCTTCATTCAACCAGAAGTCTTCCCAGGTGGCGTTGGTTACCAGGTTTCCGGACCAGCTGTGCGCCAATTCATGGGCCACCAATGAGGTAAGGGAACGATCACCTGCCAGGATGGTAGGGGTAGCAAAAGTAAGCCGGGGATTTTCCATGCCACCGAAGGGAAAACTCGGCGGCAATACAATCAAGTCATATCGCTCCCAACCGTAGGGCCCATAGAGCTCTTCGGCGAGGGAAATCATTTTCTCCAGTTCCCCGAACTCGTAGGCGGCCTTATCGATTAACCCTTCCTCAGCATAGACTCCAGACCTTGGCCCTAGTGATCTGAACTGGACATCACCTACCGCCAATGCCATAAGGTATGCGGGAATTGGCTGTTCCATTTTGAAATGATAGACGCCCTGCTCATTCTTTTGCTGCGGATTTTCAGCGCTCATTAGGGCTAACAATTGATTAGGCACTTTAACGGTAGCTTCATAGGTGAACCTGATACCAGGGCTATCCTGCAAAGGGATCCAGGTTCTCGCCAGGATAGCTTGGGACTGTGTAAAAAGGAAGGGATGTTGTTTACCTGCGGTTTGTTGAGGATTTAACCATTGCAAGGCTTCTGCACCCTCTGTGGTACTATAATAAACATGGATCCACTCGGTATCGGGTGGCAGAGAGATCTTTAAGGCGCTTCCCAGAATATCATCAGACTTACCTATTGAAAAATCAGTGGCAGACTCATTTCCAGCCGGACCAGTACTCACACTGTCGATAAGCAGGTTCTTGGTGTCCAGCATCACAAACTCTGCTTTTGGATCCCTGGAAACTCGAATAGAAGCTTTGGCGGTAATCCGGGAACTGTCAAAATCAACTTCGGCTTGCCAAACCAGATGTTGCATTATGGCTTGAGCGGGCTCGGCATAACTATGAATGTCTTTTACTGGAGTGGTCATCAGATCTTCATTGGTGGTGGAGACGCTAAAACCGCTCTCTCTTGAGGAGTCGGTACAGCTCATAATTAATAGGAAAATAAACAAGAGAAAAACCCGCATTTCTAAATCTTGAAGGTGAAGATAATAACAATTATTCTTTAAGGCTCCGCTGATCTTGCAAATAGACACAGAATTCCCAATTCGCAATATTGATATATCGTAAATTGTCAATCGAAGCCCTGGTCCTAATACCTTCGTCCTTCGTCCTTCGTCCCTAACACCCTGACCCCCTAACACCCTACCTCCTTAACTCCCTAATCCTTACTCCCTAATAAATACAAAACCGCCGCACTCATTGCCTTAACTCCGGTTTCAATGGCCGGCTCAGCCACCGGCGCAAATTTAGAAGAATGAAGGGAAGGTAGTTCCAATTCGCCAGCTGCAGCGGCTTTGATTCTTTCAGGGGCAACAGCTCCCAGCCAAAACAGGGATATGGGAATTTTTGGCTCTACTCGCCCGAATTCCGAAAAGTCTTCACCGGCCATCACGGGATTTACCTCAACCACCTGTTCTTCTCCAAGACGCTTTTTAAGCATTGCCGCCAATTCGCCGGTTAATTCAGGGTCATTGAACAACGAAGGCGTATCCTCCGGACGTATCCAGAATTCCGGATACTTGTCTTCCGTCAATCCCGCAGAAATGGCATTACCAATGCAGATTCTTTTTATTTTATCTATAAGCGCTTGCTTAACTTCGTCACTATAGCTTCTCATAGTGAGTTCAAGTTCAACTTGATTCGGAATGATGTTTCCTTTAGTTCCCCCGCTTATTTTACCCACTGTTACCACTGCTGGTTCAAGTGGTGAAATTTCTCTGCTTACGATGGTTTGCAGGTCCATGATGGTCCGTGCTGCCAGAACCACTGGGTCTTTGGTAGTATGAGGATAGGCGCCGTGACCGCCCTCTCCATAGATAGTAATTTTCATAAAATCCACATTGGCCATAGCGTAGCCGGAAACATATCCGACTTTGTTAACCTCCAAACTGGCACTTGTATGCAGTGCCAGCACAAAATCTGGCCTGGGGAATTTTTCAAACAGTCCATCTGCCAGCATGGCTTTGGCGCCTCCACTACGCTCTTCTGCTGGCTGAGCAATGAACACCACCGTCCCCTGCCACTGATCTTTCAATTCGGACAATAGTTGGGCGGTGCCGGACCATACGGTCATATGCAGGTCATGGCCACAGGCATGCATCACGCCCACCTGATTACCGTTTTCATCGTTTGTAAGCGTGGTGCTGGCGTACGGAAGCCCGGTATCTTCAACTACCGGAAGGGCGTCAAGGTCGGTGCGCACCATTACCGTGGGTCCTGGGCCATTCTTTAACACCCCAACCACTCCGTGGCCTCCTATTCCTTTGGTTACCTTAAACCCAGAGTTGGACAATATATGAGCCATCTTTGAGGCTGTTTCCTGTTCATAAAAGGAAAGTTCCGGACTAGTGTGCAGTTCTTGATATAGTTGAAGCCAGCTATTGGAATGTTCTGAAATGAATTTGTCATTTTTTGTGAGTTTGTCCTGCCCGAATACCGTGATACAACAGATGCACATTAAGGTGTTAAAGAGTATTTTCATTTATTATTGTTCCTAACTTATCACTTATAATTCATCACTATCTAATCACCCCTAAAAACAAACCATCCTCCCTCATCTCTATTTTATAAACTTCCAGGTCCGGCGTTCGCTGTTGACATTCTCTTCCATCTTTTAAATTAAACCGGTGTCCATGCCAGGGGCAAATTATTTCGTTTAAAAAATTTGTGGTCCCCTTACTTAATGATTCACCCAGGTGGGGACAAATATCAGAAACGGCCGCATATCCCTGCTCCGTGTGGGCGATACAAATCCTTTGCTTACCTAATTTCACCAATTGTAATTTCCCCTTTGGTATTCGCTCTGCTGCTGCTTCCGGGCCCAGTACCCGGTACCATTTAAGTTGCGACATGGTTCTTAGAATTGTACAATTATTCTTGCCAATATATTGATTTAGCCAGATAAATTTTTAAAATTGATGTCCAATCAGTTATGAAGTTATGAAAATCCTGATACCGGGGCTAATCGTATTTGCGGTGTGGTGTGTAATCAGCGTCCGCTGGTATGTATGCGGGATTCAAGAGCTTTGCGACAACGGTCCAAGCATTACCAGTGACCAGGAGGAAACTTCACTCGACCCTCCTCCTGAGGAGGTCTTGAGGGAACCGTATCAAGCCCCACTTACCTTCGAATGGTCCAGCGCCAATCCAATAACCAGCGAAGATTTTTCTGTTTTCAGGGATTCATTAAAGGAGGTTTTTGGCCGATCTCCGGCAGCGGTGGTTCAGATAACCGGTTTGTATGATTCTCGGGAAACAAATAGTTCTGAATTTGAAAATCTCGGGTTGGCCAGGGCCCAGAATACTAAGCAGTTGCTACTTAACTCAGGGGTTAAAAGAAGTATAAGAATTAATTCGGCTGCCGAAGACCTAAACACTGAGCTTGACGGTACAATCAACCTGGCAATCTTATTTGGTTTGGTACCTCAGGAAGCCGCTACCACAGGATTTGTAATTTCCGAGGCCAAAAATAAACTGGTCATTCATTTCCCTTCCAATAGTGCCTCTCCTGAATCTAACCAACAGGTGGGCAAAGCCTTAAAAGAGCTGGCGGGCAATGCCTTAAAGAATAACAAGAACTTACTGGTAGTGGGTCACACCGACAACCAGGGAGAGGCTATGGAAAATAAGAAGCTTGGGTTGATCCGGGCAACCAAAGTGAAGGACATACTTATTTCCTATGGAATGCCTGAAATGAAGGTATTAGCTGAGTCGGAAGGTGAAGAAGTTCCGTTAGTGAATAATACCTCTAAACGCGGACGGCAACAAAATCGAAGAGTAGAAATTATAATAATCTAATAAACTTGGAAGCCATGTTTTTAAAGCCATTTATCAGTGCACCCGTTGATATCATGATTATGCTTCTAGGGGCTTTCCTTATCGGCTACTTAATTGCCTGGTTTCTTCGACACCTGCGAATTACTGATCTCAGGGAGGAGATAATGAAATTGCAACAGGAGGTTCGTAATGTGCATATAGCTAATGAAAATCTGGATATTGCCAAAGACAAGTTACAGGACCAACTGAACCAGTGTGTTGAAAGTAAAACGAACCTGGTAGACATTGAAGAGATGCAACAGGTCACCTCAGAACTAAAAAAGGAGCGGGAGAGAAGCGAGACTGCCGGACATTCTCTGGCCGAAATCGAAAGCACTCATGAGGAGTTGAAACAAGAGATTCAATCGAAGATAGATCAAATGCTTACCCAGGAAGAAGCAAACAAATTGAGGGCTGAGGTCAATCGGTTGAGGGTGTTTAATACTAACCTGGAAGAGGAAATAAAGGAATTAAATGGTAAGCTTCGATCCAAAAATCACCTACCATTAGAGGCTCCAATAAACGAGGTGGATACTACCATGACTGATGGGCAGGATTTTGTTTCATCCATAGGTATCAAATCAGCAGAGGCGCATGAAAAAGATGATTTAAAAAAGATAAGCGGTGTAGGTCCCTTTATCGAAGAAAAATTAAACAGGATCGGGATCTATACATTTGAACAAATAACCTCCTTGAGCACCGAACAAGCTGACAAGATCACTGAGGCTATTGAGTTTTTCCCCGGAAGGATACAACGTGATGATTGGGTTGGACAAGCCCGTAGGCTTGGGGACATGGGAGCAGTAGAATAGGGGAACAAGAGAACAGTAGAGCAAGAGAGCAATAGAGCAATAGAACAGTAGAACAATAGAACAATAGAACAATCGGGAGTGCTCAAATGTTCGAACGGTAGTATAAAGAACTTTGTGTAAACGCTGAAAACGGTTGGTATTAATCAACAATTCAAAGGCTCGTTTTCGAAGCAATTAAATTGCAACGGAGCAAGGAATAATTATCGAAAACGATTATTAACTTTTAAATTGTGGATTACATATGAGCATGCCCTGGAAGAACTGGCAGAGAATTGGGGTCAAAAATATGGGTATGCCATTAAGAGCTGGAAGAGCAATTGGGACAATCTAACCCACTTTTTTGGCTACCCTCTGGAAATCAGGAAAGTGATCTATACCACCAATGTCATCGAGAGCTTTAATAGCACCTTAAGAAAATATACACGCAACAGACTGGTTTTTCCCAGTGATGATGCCGTACTTAAGGCAGTGTATATGGCCATCGATAGGATATCAAGAAAATGACCCAGGTGGTTAACAACTGGGGCTTGATTCTCGGTCAATTTATCACCCTTTATGAGGATTCTTTAGTGGCTCATCATGGATTTTCGAGAGGCTCCTCTTCGTAAATCGTTAATCTATTCCCTGGTTCTACTGTTCTACTGCTCTACTACTCTATTGTTCTATTGTTCTACTGTTCTATTGTTCTCTTGTTCTACTGTTCTATTGTTCTACTGTTCACATGTTCGCTTGCTCAATTGTTCGCTTGTTCGCTTGCTCCCATTACTGCCTTGGGCAGTGGAAATGCTTTTTACAAAAATTGCAATCAATTGATTGTTTTCTGAGATAACGTTTTCCAGTCTTGAATCACTTTTTCTGTAAAGGTTTGCCTTATCAATAATTCGTAAACAGATATAAGTCTCTCGAAGCTCTTTTAGAATTATTTTCATTTTATGAATAAAGTCCTTTCGTGATTCCGCACTTTGTGCTTCTCCATAATTTAAAGAAACTGAGGTCCCAGAACGCCCCAGTTGTTTTGAAAGGTGATTCCCTATCTCAGTTTTAGTTATTAATTTGACGACATTGATAACATCAGTTGAAAAATTGATTAATCTATCTTCAAGGAATTGTTTTTTCATGGTCTTAATTTTTAGGTATAAACTTCGACCAATATCCAACATCACAGTCTCAATTCCCATTGTTCACTTGTTCCCAATGTTCTACTGTTCAAATGTTCCCCTATTCTACTGTTCACTTGTTCACATGTTCCCAATGCTCTACTGTTCTACTGCTCACATGTTCCCAATGTTCCCCTATTCTACTGCTCCCAAGAGATCCGACAGGAGATCTTGGACGTCTTCTATCCCAACAGACAATCGCAACAAATCATCCGAAACTCCTGCTGCAGCCCGTTCTTCTTTGGACATTTTTATATGCGAGGTCAAGCATGGGATGCTGATGATGGTTTCCACTCCCCCCAGGCTAAGCGCCGGCTTGATCAATTCTAGCCTCTTGCAAAAGCCTGGCGCTGTTCCCCCGGCCGTCAGCTCAAATGACAACATGCCGCCGTACCCTGACATCTGGGATTTTGCCAGATGGTGACCGGCATGTGACTCTAGGCCCGGGTAGTATACATTTTTGATGACAGGGTGTTCATGTAGTGCACGGGCTATTTCCAAGGCGTTTTCATTCTGGCGTTGCACCCTGAGAGACAAAGTTTTTAGGCTTCGTTCAATCTGGTAGCAGGTCACTGCATTCAGGCTTCCTCCCCAATTTACCGCGGTATCCTTCAATATTTCTTGCAGATGTCCACTGGTTATCAGGGCCCCAAAACAAAGATCACTATGTCCACCCAGATATTTTGTGCCACTGTGCATTACCACATCCACTCCTAGATCCAGCGGATTTTGGTTAATGGGGGAGGCAAAGGTATTGTCAATGATCGATATCATATCATGATCGCGGGCCAGCTGGGCAAGACCAGAAACGTCCAATATG
>QIEB01000491.1 GCA_003229495.1 Flammeovirgaceae bacterium | reverse complement strand
TTTTCAACCCCTCCACCATGACCTTCGATGGAAACAGATACTGGATAAAGTGGGATTTCTGTAGTGAGCTTGAACGGCCGCTTTTGGCCGAAAGCAGCCATTCACCTTATAAAATAGATAGCATACCTGCCACTTTCTATTTACAAGAAAAATTAGTTTATTGAACTGGAAACCAAAAACATAGTCCCTAACTTTTAAGGTATTAATCAGTTCAAATCAACCCCGAATTACAGCTGTGACAGCTAAAAAATCATTTTATACCAATGCCTATTTATACCTGTCCTTAGGATTTATAGTAACGCTAATTGGATTTTTCCCAACCTACTTTAAAAAGTTAATCGAAATAGATGCATTACATCATTTTCACGGGATTACTGGGTCGCTATGGATGATCATTCTAATAGCTCAACCAATGATCTATCGTTTTGGAAACATGAAGTATCATCGAATTATAGGCTGGATTTCAATCAGTTTTGCACCTGTCGTCTTTTACGGAGCGATTCTAATGATTCAATTTATGATGCAAACTCAGGAGCCAAGTGTTATAATTTATAAATTCGCTTTCCTTGATGTATTTACTATTCTACCGTTCGCATTGTTTGTTGTTCTTGGAGTTATCAATCGAAGGAATATTCACCACCATGCCCGTTATATGGTTTGTACAATTTTTGGACCTTTGTCAGCAGGAGTGGTAAGAATATTTCATTCGTATCTAACCCCTGATAGTTGGGATCATGCGATCACTGGCACCTATGTTTTATTTGAACTAGTCATTGCATTACTAATACTTGATGATTATCGCTTAGGAAAAATCAGAGCACCATATATAGTATGTCTTGTGATTTTTATAGTTCAACATGTTGCTATATACTATGTTGGAGAATGGGAATGGTGGCGTGAATTAACAAGCCGACTTGCAGAATTACCGCTATAAAATAGCACGATCTGACCGGCCGCTGTTGGCCGAAAGCTGCCGTTGGAAAAGTGCTCCAAATTATCTTAAACCTAAATTACCCCAATACTCAAAATAATCGGAGCCGTCGGTGCGATGGATCTCAATTTTTCATACTATTCTGGGCAAAATAATTTGACTTATTTGAAATCACCATTAAGCTAAATTTGCCTAAATCATGATAAGCAGGCAGCATCAATGCAACTCCGGCGCCAGTCAAGGCCATCCCCAGGAACGCATGTTCACCACCTGAAATATCTTCATTAGCTAATGGAAAGAACTGATTGGAATATGCATCGGCATATGCTTCGCCAGCTCCATCGATCCAAATTGCCAATCCAGTAACAACAAGTGCTCCTCCCAGTACCTGCACCCAATCCTTTCTAGTGGATATTTTAATTATCTCATCAAAACGCACCTGTCGATTGTTAACAATAAAGGATGCCGAGTCAATTGACATGATAACCCCCCTTACTTTTGATGCCTTTGTAAGTTTTAGTCTCACCTTACTTCCAACATACAGCTCCTTTATGGGTTTATTATTCTTGTTGTTAACGATAACAATGTGTTTAGTGTTAGAATGTTCTATACCACTTTGGGCATTAATGGATGCGACATTATTATCGGGTGTGTTTTGAGCAT
The DNA here is from genome assembly GCA_003229495.1 of Flammeovirgaceae bacterium. Classification (GTDB taxonomy): domain Bacteria; phylum Bacteroidota; class Bacteroidia; order Cytophagales; family Cyclobacteriaceae; genus SZUA-3. The sequence goes on along the minus strand of QIEB01000491.1, from coordinate 6,073 downwards.
TTGCAGGAAGTGTCGCAACAAGCAGTAATAAACAAATCAAAAATACAGTTGATATGAAGTCTGATTTTGTTTTCATGAGTGACAATGCTTAAGTATGAATCTGATTATCTGTTACTTATTAATCAAGTATAGCACTTTTTTATCACCCGTGTCGGAAAAAGAAAATGGATATTTCCAAGTCAGGATAGGTAGTTATTGAAACCTGCACAAAGCCGTTATGGAGCTAGCTTCAGGAATTAGTTTTTGCAAATTCCGACGGTTGAAATGCGGTTAATGCGAAAAAAAGTTTTTATGTAATTGACGCCCATATCGAAAATCATTTCTCTTGATCCTGTTCTCACCGTTTATCATGTTTCCCGCTGGCAACAGATGCTGGATAAAGTTGGTTTTCCAAGAGTGAGCTGAACGGCCGCTTTTGGCCGAAAGCTGCCAATCAATATCATCCTGATAATCAAGACATTTGATAATATTTTTCGTAATTTGTATGTATATCAACCCCGCTAACTAACAGTTTTTACAAAATATTTACATTCACCAATCACAACAACTATGAAAACCAATCAAAAATTGTCTAAGAAAGTTCAAGGTTTAATGGTAACAATTGTTATGCTGTTAGTATCATCATCAATGTATTGTCAGACATATTCTCAAGAAGAACAGGGCCTTATTGACCAACTAACAAGTTGTTGGGATGCCTGGATGGAAGGTGTTGATAAAAATAATCCAGAGATATGGTATGAAAAGTGTCCCGCAAAATCAGATGCTTCTATGTGGTGGACAAATGAAGGAGCACCTCAGCAGATGGATTGGGCAAGGAGGAATTGGGATATCGTAAGTGACGTAGACTCCAAATGGGTAGACATGCGACCTGTAGCAGTGCGTATTTGGGATAACATAGGTATGATCCAATTTTATGCTTACTGGCAAGCCAAAACAAAGGAGGGTAACGTTGTAACTGAATACAAAAGGACTGAGGTATTCAAAAATGAAAATGGTAGTTGGATTCTTCTTGGCGGTCAAGGAACTCCAGTTACCATAGCAGATGCTGATCCATATTAAAAGTAACTAGTAGGTGGAAGGAAAGTTTTCTGACCGACCGCTTTTGGCCGAATGCTGCCGTTGACCGTTAAACAAAAATAGCTGCCTTTTACTCTGATCCTCAAGTCCATACTCGCTTACTTGATTATATTTCTATTTGTACAACCATATCTCAATCTCGTCAACTAGCAGTTATCATGTTCACGGACATCGTCGGTTAAATGGTGTTGATGGGTAGGGACTCAGTTAAAGACCTTTACAACTCTCAGTTAAGCAATAATGGGATATCCAGTAGTGCCTTATAACACGTTAATTGCCTTGACAGTTTTTTGTCCATCTGTCAAAATCCATAAGAGTTTGACAATTCTCCATTTTACTGTCAAGATTTGATCATATATTCTATCAATCATCAATGATTAATGCTATTTGACACTTTCAGTTGTTATCTGTCAAATTTGTCGTATCTTTGACAGATTAAAGATTTAATGTCAAAGCAAATACCATACGACCGTAACACACCTTACAACCAACTGCCACTACTGCCCCCTCCCGATGAAAAGGTAATAAGCATTGAGATGATGCAAGGAGTAAACAAAGCCAATAAAGCGCTTGCGGAGCTTAAGGGGTTTGCCAAAAAACTTCCGAATCAATCAATGCTGGTCAATACCATCTCACTTCGGGAAGCTAAAGCCAGTACGGAAATTGAAAACATTTTTACCACTGATGACGAACTTTACAAAACACTTTCAGGAAGTGATGCTGGGCTGGAAGGCAATGCAAAAGAGGTACTAAGATACCGCCAGGCTTTGTGGAAAGGATATCAAGATATTCAAAAAAAAGGCAAGTTCGACACCCGTTTACTGATAAAAATATATCAGGAAATCAAAGATGTAAAGGACGGTATTCGTCCACCGCAAACTGAAACAACGATTAAAAAGAGAGGTAGTGGTATACTCGGTGGCACTGTAGTGTACACCCCACCAAGAGGAGAGAAAATAATTGAAGAAAAGCTGGATAATCTAATTGACTATTTAATTGATGATGAAAAATATGCTTATGACCCTTTAATAAAACTGGCTGTTTCTCATTATCAGTTTGAGGCAATACATCCATTCAGAGACGGAAACGGGCGAACTGGAAGAATCTTAAGCATATTATTAATGATTCAAAAGAAACTTCTTGATGTTCCAATTCTTTATTTAAGTGCGTATATAATCGCCAACAAAGACGACTACTATGCACTTCTGAATAAAGTGACAACACTTAGAAGCTGGGAAGAATGGATTCAATATATGCTCAAAGCGGTGGAGGAAACAGCCACTTATACTATAAACAAGATTAATGAGATAGACCGGCTGTTCCAAAAAACTCACCAACTGGTAAGTGACGAATTACCACACATTCGAAAGGAATTTGTAGAAAAGATATTTGAACAACCTTACGTGAGTCCAAAGGCATTACTTGACCAAAACATCAAAAGCCTTAACACAGCAAAAAAATATTTGGAACAAATGGCGGAATTAGGGATAATGGTTCCGAAAAAAGTGGGAAAGGAAATAATTTACTTGAATATTGACCTACTTAACCTTTTATCAGAAACATAGACCTAACCAATGCAAGCACATTTGCTGCCCACAAGCCACCACACAAGTAATCTAAGGTAAATTCAAATGTCTGCGAACGGCCGCTTATGGCCGAAAGCTGCCGTTCAATTCTTGGGCCCCAAGTAGAAGGGACAAATCTGCATAATTTGTAAATTGTCGGAAGTTGATTATTAAATAAACCTCAATAAAACCTGAAAACTATGTCCAACACGCGTAGGGAATTTCTCAAACAAGGTGCAAACATTACTGCTTTATCGGCTCTTGGTCTTTCTGCCGGATGTGAAACCCAGCAGGCTACCTCTGAATCCGGCACCTCCAAAACTGTAGAATGGCCTGTTCAGGAAGGTCCCGGCACTCCAAAGATATGCACAGGCATTTCTCGTAATGTCGATGTTGAATCCATGCGAAACATGAAACAGATAGGTGTGGACCATGTCTTGATGGGAGGGCCTAAAATTCCCTGGGAGGCGGCCGAGCTTAGCTCGATCGTTGACCGCTTTAATTCTGAGGGACTGAGTATCATAAACATGATGATCGGAGGCTTCCCCAGTACCATTTATGGTCGGGATGGTCGCGACCGCGAAATCGAAGATGTCCAGAGTTCGCTTAGAGCTGCCGGGTCCGCAGGGATCCCGGTAGTCGAGTACAATTTTTATGCTCATCGCCTCATGGAAGGATACTACGAAGTGGAAGGACGCGGAGGAGCCGGATACACTGGCTTTGACTATGCCCCGGTAAAGGAGCTTCCAGCAGATCCTGAAATTGGCAATCACAATGCCCATGACCTGTGGGCAAACCTGACTTATTTTCTGGAGGCGGTGATTCCAGTGGCGGAGGAGGCTGGTGTGCGTATGGCAGTTCATCCCAACGATCCACCCATACCCATCAGTCATGGCTCTGACCAGATCCTCGCTACTTTTGAGGACTGGAAAAGGTTGGTAGATATCGTGGACAGTCCGGCCAACGGCATGACTTTCGACTGTGGGGTAACACGTGAAACTGGAGCGGATCCAATAGAGGTCTGCCGGTATCTGGGAGCACGTGATCGGATTAACCATGTACATTTTCGGAATGTCCTGGTCGATGAACCCTATGTTAAATATGTGGAGGTATTCCCGGACAACGGACTGGTAAATATGTTTGCGGTCATGCAGGAACTTGTAAAAATGGGATATTCTTTTGGTCTTTATCCTGAACATCAACGGGCCCTGGATTATGATCGAAAAGCAGGGATCAATCCTTATTACCCTGGTGGAGGTGGGTTCGCTGGACTAACCTATAACGTTGCATATGCACGAGCAATGTTACAAGCGTCGCTAACAATTCAGGAAGTTTAAGAACCACTATTGCGTGATTACTATTGGTTGTCTATCCAAAACCTATAAAACTTGAAGAGCAAGCTCCGAAAATCCCTACGTTTACTACCCGAAACCGTTGTATTCATTTTTGTATGTCCCCCCCCAAATTTGATATTAAACGACCGGCTGCTTTCGGCAAAAACCGGCCGGTCGTGCTCAATCTGGAAACCCTGCCTTATCCAGCATTTCTTGCCGGTGAGGGTCGACGTGGAGGGGTTCGACCACAGTATATCCTTAAGCTTGTAAAGCAGGCCCAGAGTATTGTGATATTCCAGTACTAATCTTTGAGTATTGCCGCTGTTTACAGTTAATAAATTTACTTGTATCTACGTAAATCATTACTTTGAATCCTCATCAATCGAATAACCCTATGGCCAATCGAAGAAAATTTCTGTTAGGCGCCTCTTTGGGAGTGGGAGCTGCTGTTTTGGGCTGCACTCCTAGAGAAGGAAGTCTTAAGCAAGATCCAGCTCCTCAAACACCTCAAAAAAAGATCAAACACAACTCCATTGGGGTGTCTACCTACTCGTTCTGGCAATTTAACGGACCCAAAGAAGAGGTGCCCATTGAAGGGTGCATCGAAAAGGCAGCTGCTATGGGTTTTGATGGTATCGAGTTGCTGCTGGTCCAGATGGCTTCAGAGGAAAACGGTTATTTGCAGAACCTGAAAAAACGCGCATTCCATGCCGGGCTGGATCTCATGGGGTTTTCCACTCATCAGGGGTTTCTCAATCCGGAGAAAGCCAATCGTGATGAAAATATCCAAAAGACCATCCACCAGATTGAGCTGGCTTATAACTTAGGGATCCCTACCATGCGGTTGAATACCGGGCGGTGGGGCACCTCGGAGTCTTTCGATGCTCTGATGGCAAATAAAGGCATTGAACCCCCCATTGAAGGCTATACTGATGAAGACGGGTTCGGGTGGGTCATTGACTCCATTGAACAATGCGTACCTATCGCAAAAAAGTGTGGGGTAGTATTGGGACTGGAAAACCACTGGGGTCTGGGCCGCACTGCAGATGGAGTGAAACGAATTGTAGATGCCATCGACAGTCCGTGGTTACAGGTCACGCTCGATACCGGAAACTTTTTGGAAAACGCCTATGAGCAGCTTCTGCTGCTCGCTCCCCAAACGTATTTGGTACAGGCCAAAACCTATTTCGGAGGAGGAAAATGGTATACCCTAGAGATCGACTATCCCAAGATCGGTCAATTGATGCGAGACCACAACTACCGTGGGTACATCTCACTCGAATTCGAAGGCAATGAATCCCCGCATACGGCGGTACCGAAAAGTTTGGAGGTATTGAGAGAAGCGTTTTATTTCGAATTGTAGGGTTGGCTTTCCATTGTTATTCCCAGCACATCCGAGATATTTACGGATCAGATGAGCAAAGGCAGCAGAATCAACCACACCAGTGGTAGTAGGATCAGTATGATGATGGCCAGAGGCCAGCACAATATCAAAAGGATACACCAGAGCACAAATCCTACGAAAGTCATAGTAAGGTCTTTTATCACTTTGGGTGCAAAACACAAGCCATTTTTGGCAAATGTTTGATTTGTTGATAGTTATGTACAAAGCAGTAAAGGGAGTATATCCGGTAATGAACGACGTAAAGGGTCAATTGTTCGTTTTAGGTCAGTGAATCTGCCTGCATCGTGGCCATTTTGTTGAACAGAATCTGCATTGATAGTTTTCTCAAATAAGGCGTTAATTTACTTTTCTTCCAATTCAGGATGTATCCGAAGTGCATACATATACGACAAATTTGGAGAGTAAATCAATGGCAGCTAGCGGCCAATAGCAGCCGTTCAGCGCCGGCCTCAATCATGTGAAATGTTATATAGCGCTGGGTGCTATCCAGTGCTGCTTGCAATGCAGGATGGTTAGGGATATTTTCAGGAACTTTAAAATCACCCGAGACCCAGGGAGAAATTATGCCCCACTCATTTTCAATTGCCTTTTCGAACCAATAGGCAGCTTTCTCCAGCTTTCCCACTTCGAGATATAATCGACCAATCTGTGAAGATGAGTATATTCCTTTTTCTGCGGTATTGGCCATGAGT
>QIEB01000114.1 GCA_003229495.1 Flammeovirgaceae bacterium | reverse complement strand
CAGAAGCCCTGCCTGACGATATGGTTCTTAGATCTGTGACATAACCAAACAATTCCGACAATGGCACATTCGCTTTTATAATTTGAGCACCCCCTTTGGTATCCATACCCTTCATAATCCCCCGACGCTTGTTCAAATCTCCTGTGATCGGTCCGGTATACTCATCTGGTGATACCACCTCTACAGACATAATAGGTTCCAGCAATTGAGGTGCCGCTTTCCTAGCAGCCGCTCGAAATCCAATGCGGGCTGCCAACTCGAATGACAGGCTATCAGAATCCACGTCATGGAAGGATCCGTGGAACAACTTCACATACAATTCCTCCACCGGGTATCCAGCCAGAGGGCCATTTTTCATAGCCTGCTCAAAACCTTTTTGGACGCTGGGTATGAACTCTCTTGGTATCACGCCGCCCACAATCTTATTCTCGAATTCAAGACCCTGTTTGCCGTCTTCCCTGGGACCAAATTCAAACACGATATCGGCAAATTTCCCTCGACCACCAGTTTGTTTCTTATAGACTTCCCGGTGCTCTATCAATTTAGTAAGGTTTTCTTTATAGGCAACCTGAGGGGCACCTTGATTGATTTCAACCTTGAACTCACGCTTCAAGCGGTCAATAATGATTTCCAGGTGCAATTCACCCATTCCCCGAAGTATGGTTTGGCCAGTTTCCTGGTCAGTTTGTATTCTCAAAGTAGGATCTTCCTCTACCAGCTTTGAAATGGCAACTCCTAGTTTGTCCACATCGGCCTGGGCTTTTGGCTCAATGGCATAACCGATCACTGGATCTGGAAACGACATTGATTCCAATACTACCGGCGATTTCGCTTCAACCAAGGTATCACCGGTTTTTATATCTTTGAAGCCAACCCCTGCACAAATATCTCCTGCCTCTACTACATTGATCGGGTTTTGTTTATTGGAGTGCATCTGCATCAAACGTGAGATCCTTTCTTTCTTATTGGTCCTCATATTTAACACGTAGCTACCTGCATTCAGCTTTCCTGAGTACACCCTGAAAAAGCACAATCTTCCCACAAAAGGATCAGTGGCAATTTTAAAGGCCAGGGCAGAGAAAGGTTGATTTACGTTTGCTTCTCTGGTAACCAATTCCTCGGTTTCCGGATTGATGCCTTCTACAGGAGGCAGATCCAAAGGTGATGGCAAATAAGCACAAACAGCATCCAATACCGCCTGTACTCCTTTGTTCTTAAAGGCTGATCCACAAAGTACCGGAGAAAACGACATATCCATTACTGCTTTTCGAATGGCTTCTATCATCTCCTCTTTGGTAATAGAGTCCGGATCCTCAAAAAATTTCTCGAGCAAGACATCGTCGTACTCTGCCACGCTTTCCACCAATTTCTGCCTCCACTCGTCAACAACCTCTTTTAAATCCTCAGGGATGTCCACAACCTCATAGGTCATACCTCGGTCTTCTTCATTCCAAACTATCGCCTGATTGGTAATCAAGTCAACTACACCGGTAAAATTTTCCTCTGCTCCAATGGGTACCTGAAGAGGTACGGGGTTAGCACCTAGTTTTTCTTTAATTTCAGTAACCACATTAAAAAAATCGGCCCCTGACCGGTCCATTTTGTTTACAAAACAAATCCGTGGTACCTGGTACTTATCGGCTTGGCGCCATACCGTTTCTGATTGGGGTTCCACTCCAGATACCGCACAGAATAAAGCAACCGCTCCATCAAGTACCCTTAATGAGCGCTCCACCTCTACGGTAAAATCAACATGCCCGGGAGTATCAATAATATTTATCAGGTACTCCTGGGTGTCGTCTGTTCCCTGTCCCTGACTAGTTGGATAGTTCCAAAAAGTTGTGGTAGCAGCGCTGGTAATGGTGATACCCCTTTCCTGTTCCTGCTCCATCCAGTCCATGGTGGCCGCTCCATCGTGGACCTCTCCTATCTTATGACTGATTCCTGTATAATACAGAATCCGCTCAGTAGTGGTAGTTTTACCGGCATCAATGTGTGCCATGATCCCAATATTCCTCAAATACTTTAAATCCCTTGCCATTATTACCGGTAAATACTAAAATCTAAAATGAGAAAACGCCTTATTAGCCTCAGCCATGCGATGGGTATCGTCTTTCTTTTTAATAGCAGAGCCCTCTCCTTTGCTGGCCGCTATTATTTCAGCGGCCAGTCTTTCTTTCATGGTTTTTTCACCACGTGCCCGGGAGTAACGAATCAACCACTTAATTCCTAATGAAGTTTTTCTTCCAGGACGTACTTCCAAAGGCACCTGAAAGGTAGCTCCGCCCACCCGGCGGCTTTTTACCTCTACAGATGGCATTACATTACTTAGGGCTTTCTTCCAGGTATCCAGACCGTTCTCCTTAGTCCTGTTCTCAACCAGATCAATGGCATTATAAAAAATATTATAGGCTACGGATTTCTTGCCGTCTACCATTAGATAGTTTACAAACTTAGTTACCAACTCGTCCTTGAATTTAGGATCTGGCAAAACGTATCTTTTTTTAGGCTTAGCTTTTCTCATTTCAACTTATTTTTTGGGCCTTTTAGCGCCATATTTCGACCTACGCTGCAACCTTCCACTTACCCCAGCAGTATCTAATGCTCCCCTGATGATGTGATAACGCACACCCGGTAGGTCTTTCACTTTTCCACCCCTGATCAACACAATAGAGTGTTCCTGTAAATTGTGACCTTCCCCCGGGATATAGGCATTCACTTCTTTACCATTGGTCAAGCGCACTCTCGCCACTTTTCGCATGGCGGAATTAGGTTTTTTAGGTGTGGTAGTGTACACCCTGGTACAAACACCTCGTCGCTGTGGACAGGAGTCCAAAGCAGGGGATTTTGATTTGGAGGTGAGTTTTTTTCTTCCCTTTCTAACTAATTGTTGTATTGTAGGCATCTAACTTTTTTGCTTTTCCTTAAAATTTCGGAATGCAAAATTAGTCAATTAGATAAACTATGCAAACTATAATCCTAAATAATAATTTTGATTTGAATCGGGAAATGTAGCGGTCTGGGGACCGTTAGGCTTCACCCATGGTGCCCCCAAAATTTATAGGAAACTTTGGAGCATCTTCTGACTGTTTGATGGCTCCGAATGTCTCCTCATATTTTACGATATTATCGCTCAATGCCTTCAATAAACGCTTCGCGTGTTCGGGTGTGATTACCACCCGGGATTTTACCTTTGCCTTGGGCACCCCGGGCATTAAACGTATAAAATCTATTACAAACTCACTGTTTGAGTGAGCGATCATGGCCAGGTTAGCGTAGATTCCCTCAGCTACCTCTTCCGATAATTCAATATTGATTTGGTTCTTATTTGGCTCTTGCTCGTCAGCCATAACATTATAGTTGATTAGTTTCAATCTCTGTTTTCTCCTCGAACTCTCTTTTGGAGGATATTAAAGCATCGTATTCTTCCTGGGAGCCCACTATGAGGTTGTGGTATTCCCGTCTGCCGGTACCTGCTGGTATCAGGTGACCAACAATAACATTTTCTTTCAAACCTCGCAGCATATCGGATTTACCTCTGATACTTGCTTCACTAAGTACCTTGGTAGTTTCCTGGAATGAAGCCGCCGAAATAAAACTTTCAGTTCCCAATGATGCTTGAGTAATACCTTGCAAGGTTGGTTTAGAAACCGCAGCCTGTGCGTCACGGACTTCGACTATTTTCATATCTCTACGTTTCAAGCTACTATTCTCATCACGGAGTGTACGTGAAGTAATGATCTGTCCAGATTTCAGGTTCTCTGAATCTCCAGCATCCAATACTACTTTTTTATCAAGTATCACATCATTCTCTTCCCTGAAATAAAATTTATCCACGATTTGCTTAGGTAAAAATCCAGTATCACCTGCATCCAGAATTTCTACTTTTTGCATCATTTGCTTAACGATAGTCTCAATGTGCTTATCGTTGATCTTTACCCCCTGCAAGCGATATACTTCCTGAATCTCATTTACAAGGTACTCCTGAACAGCGGTAGGGCCTTTGATTGACAATATATCTGAAGGAGTTATCGCCCCGTCGGACAGTGCATATCCAGCTTTGACAAAGTCATTGTCCTGAACCAGAATGTGCTTACTCAATGGTACCAGATATCGCTTCTTTATACCGTCCTTTGACTCAATGAAAATCTCACGATTCCCTCTTTTTATGCCACCATAAGTAACTACTCCATCTATTTCACTAACAACCGCAGGGTTGGAAGGATTCCGGGCTTCAAATAGCTCAGTAACTCTCGGCAGACCTCCCGTGATATCTCGTGATTTACCCATGACTCTTGGGATCTTAGCCAGGATCTGTCCTGACTTGATAGTTGAGCCGTCCTCCACTGCAAGGTGTGCTCCCACAGGAATATTGTAGCTTTTGGCTTCACCCTTGGTAGGTTGAACCATTATAGCCGGATTTTTTGATTTATCCTTAGTGTCCACAATCACTTTTTCGCGGTGACCAGTTTGCTCATCAGATACTTCGCGGAAAGTGATGCCCTCTTCTATAGCTTCGAAGCCAATGTTTCCATTCAACTCAGAAAGTATAACGGCATTGTACGGATCCCAGTAACATAATTGATGCCCTTTCTCTACTTTGGCGCCGTCTTTAATGCTGATGAATGCTCCATAAGGAACGTGATTACTTACCAGCACCTTGTCGGTTTTTTCGTCAACGATCTTTATTTCACCTGACCGGCCCATTACAACATCTACTCTGTCATTATCGTTGTTAGTGGTTTTGATTGAACGAAGTTCTTCAAATTCTATCTTACCGCTAAACTTAGCTAGTATCTTTGCGTCAATTGCGATGTTAGAGGCTGTACCTCCCACGTGGAAGGTTCTCAGGGTCAACTGAGTACCTGGTTCACCGATTGACTGAGCGGCAATAACTCCTACAGCTTCGCCAATTTGTACCATGGCTCCGGAAGCCAGGTTTCTACCATAACATTTAGCACAAACTCCTCGCTTGGTTTCACAGGTCAATACTGATCTTATCTCAACCTGCTCAATACTGGTTTCCTCAATGTGTGCCGCCAACTCCTCAGTGATTTCATCTCCTGCATTGAGGATCAACTCCTCAGAAATCGGATCATAGACATCATGTACCGAAACTCTTCCCAAAATACGCTCACCTAGTGGCTCCACTATGTCCTCATTGTCCTTCAGAGCAGAAACAACCAATCCTCTTAAGGTACCACAGTCCTTTTCATTTACTACCACGTCCTGGGCCACATCTACCAACCGACGAGTAAGATAGCCTGCGTCTGCGGTCTTTAAGGCAGTATCAGCCAATCCTTTTCTGGCACCATGAGTGGAAATAAAATATTCTATTACATCCAGACCTTCTTTGAAGTTAGAAAGAATGGGGTTTTCGATAATCTCACCAACGGAGCCCAGCAAGCTCTTTTGAGGTTTTGCCATCAGGCCGCGCATACCACCCAACTGTCTGATCTGCTCCCGGGAACCACGTGCTCCGGAGTGCATCATCATATAAATTGAGTTAAATCCTTGTTGGTCCTCCTGAAGCTGATTCATCAGAGTATAAGTCAGCTGTGAATTGATCCTGGTCCAGATATCAATTACCTGATTATATCGTTCGTTATCCGTAATTAGGCCCATGAGGTAGTTATTCCAAACTACATCTACTTCGTCCTTTGCCTGTTGTACCAGCTGGTCTTTTTCGTCCGGTACTTTTACATCGTCAAGACCCATTGAAAGCCCGCCTTTATAAGCAGACTGGAATCCAAGGTCTTTTATGTCATCAAGGAACTGTGCGGTCCTTGACATACCAGATACCTTGTATACCCGGGATATAATCTGTTGCAATTTTTTCTTGGTAAGAAGTTCATTCACATACCCTACTTCTTCAGGAACGAACTGATTGAAAATAACCCTACCTGCTACGGTTTCTATAATCTGGGTCTCCAAAGTGCCGTCCGCGGTCCTTATTTTGCTTCTTACCTTAATATGAGCGTGTTTTGACAATACACCTTCATTAATGGCAATAATAACCTCGCGGGGATCATAGAAGGTCATTCCCTCACCACTAATTTTATGACCACCTGTGCTCTTTCGTCCCTTAGTCACGTAGTATAATCCAAGAACCATGTCCTGAGAAGGAACCGTGATTGGTGCCCCGTTGGCCGGATTCAAAATATTATGTGATGAGAGCATCAATAATGAGGCTTCCAATATGGCTTCGTGGCCCAGGGGAACGTGTACAGCCATCTGGTCACCATCAAAATCAGCATTAAAGGCAGTACAGACCAAAGGATGAAGCTGAATGGCTTTACCCTCAATCAATTTGGGTTGGAAGGCCTGAATACCAAGTCGGTGCAATGTGGGGGCCCGGTTGAGTAAAACCGGGTGCCCTTTAAGCACATTTTCCAAAATATCCCAAACCACCGGATCCTTTCGATCCACAATTTTCTTAGCAGATTTTACGGTCTTAACAATGCCACGCTCAATAAGCTTGCGGATAATGAATGGTTTAAACAGTTCTGCCGCCATGTCTTTAGGGAGCCCACATTCGTGTAACTTTAGTTCCGGGCCCACCACAATAACTGATCTGCCGGAGTAGTCTACTCTTTTACCCAAAAGGTTCTGACGAAACCTTCCCTGCTTACCTTTCAGCATATCACTCAAAGACTTCAGCGCTCTGTTCCCATCAGATCTAACAGCATTTACCTTTCGTGAGTTGTCAAAAAGGGAATCTACAGCTTCCTGTAACATCCTCTTCTCATTTCGCAATATGACTTCCGGAGCCTTGATATCTATCAGGCGCTTCAGCCTGTTATTTCGAATAATAACCCGTCGATACAGGTCGTTCAGGTCCGAAGTAGCAAATCTTCCACCATCCAGAGGTACCAATGGACGAAGTTCCGGTGGGATTACCGGCACCATCTTTATAATCATCCACTCTGGTCTATTTTCAATGCGACTGCGAGCATCCCGGAAAGCCTCAACCACTTTTAGTCTCTTCAATGCTTCAGCTTTACGTTGCTGCGAAGTATCTGTGGCCGCCTGATGTCGCAATTCATAGGATAGGACATCCAGGTCAATGCGAGCCAGAACCATCTCTAATGACTCTGCTCCCATTTTGGCAATGAACTTATTCGGGTCGTCGTCATCCAGCATCTGATTCTCCCGGGGCATCTTATCAATTATATCCAGATATTCATCTTCTGTTAGGAAATCCAAGTAGTTGATGTCGTCTTCTGCTTTTATTCCAGGCTGTATTACTACATATCTTTCATAATATATGATTTGGTCCAATTTCTTAGTTGGAAGCCCCAGAAGGTAACCAATTTTATTAGGCAGTGATCTGAAGTACCAAATGTGTGCTACTGGAACCACCAATTCAATGTGGCCCATTCTTTCTCGACGAACCTTTTTCTCAGTCACCTCAACTCCACACCGGTCACAAATAATGCCCTTGTAGCGTATGCGTTTATACTTACCGCAATGACATTCCCAGTCTTTAACGGGCCCAAAAATCCGTTCGCAAAACAAACCTCCCATTTCTGGCTTATAGGTGCGATAGTTGATGGTTTCAGGTTGAGTCACTTCGCCATGCGAACCTTCCAGGATAGATTCCGGTGAAGCAAGGCTAATAGTAACCTTGGTGAAGTCATTGTTGAACTTTTTGCTTTTTCTAAATGCCATAATTA
>QIEB01000334.1 GCA_003229495.1 Flammeovirgaceae bacterium | reverse complement strand
AACGGCACTAGTTTTAGGAGTTATTACCACCATAGAGTTTGTAATTGCCTTTACAATGTGGTCTTCAGCACTGCGGACATCCATATTTGTTGGGCTTACACTGGTAAAAGCATTTTATATTGTAAGTGAATTCATGCATTTAAAGTATGAGGTAAAAGTATTGATTTGGTCAATTCTTGTGCCCACCCTTTTTGTGGTTTGGCTGTTACTGGCGCTATTAATTGAAGGAGAGGCCATCTTTATGGTGAGATACTAAATGCCTGCAAAGAGGGTAAAGGCCCTGTTGCTCCTTTTATTATTGGGTATGCCGATAGCCTTTTATTTATTCCTTCAAGGTTTCGGAGAGAATGTATATAATATACCTGTTTTTTATGAAAACGGGATTCCGGACCCCATTCCGGGGTGTGCCAAAGACCCAAAACCTCATTTGATTGATGAATTTATTAGTAAAGGACCCTGTCAACTTTGGAACTGCCCGGATATTGACGGTAAGTTTGTGGTTTTCAGCTTTGTCCAGACAGGCTGCTCCACTACTCAATTTTCAGAAATTGCACGGGTTTGTAATGTTTTCAGGGACCAGGTTCTGTTTAAGACGGTAACAGTACTATTGGATTCAGAGGTGTCAGCGGAGTTACCGGATCAGAATGCCAGTTTGTATGGCCTTTCTCAGGATGACTGGTCCTGGTGGCCATATCACCAATCGGTTGCTTCATTGGTTCAATGTGGTTTTAACCTAAGCCTGGATTGCAACTCTTGGGAAAAGCTGGTCTTAGTGGATAACTTATTTCAAATCAGGGGGTACTACCTGGCAACTGACCCTGAAGAAATGGATCGCCTGGTTACCGAGATAAATCTCTTATTAATGGAAGTGGATACCTGATGGACAAGCGTATACGGAATTGGATTTTCATGGTTTCAGTAGCTGTACCGGCGCTGGTAGCGTACTTGATTTATCGACCGGTTGCTCCAGGTGCGGAAGGAAAATGGGTAGGTCTACTACCCCATTTTAATGCTGCTTTAAATGCTACCAACTGTTTATTACTATTACTAGGACTTTTCTTTATTAAAACAGGTCGAATTTTTTTGCATAGGACTACTATGCTGACAGCGTTCTTTTTGGGCTGCTTGTTTCTAGTTGCATACATTGTTTATCATAGTAACGTTCCTTCTACCAGCTTCGGCGGTGAGGGTATAGTCCGGGTTATTTACTACTTTCTTTTGATAACCCATATAATTTTGGCCGTGGTAGTGGTTCCCTTAGTGCTGCTGGCCCTATATTATGCCTTAAAGGATCAGGTCCCTCAGCATAAAAGGATGGTGAAAGTGGCTTATCCTGTTTGGCTTTACGTCTCCATTACCGGGGTTATGGTCTATCTATTAATCAGACCATATTACTAATGATGCCAGAAAAAGAATTGCCTAAATTTATATATTACTGTTTGACCATGGAGTTTTGTAAATTAGGGAGTTCGGTAACACCATCATGAAAAAGGGTATAATAAAATTAGGTCTAGCACTCTGTATATGGTTTGTGGCAGCTGCAACTTCCTGGGCACAATGTGCCATGTGCAAAGCTGCTGTTGAAAACAATATCAGCGAAGGTAGCGCTGGTTTATCTGCTGGTCTAAATACCGGAATTTTATACCTGTTTATTGCCCCTTACTTGTTGGTAACGCTTATCGGATTACTGTGGTATTGGAAAAGCCAAGCTCAAAATGCCCAAACAATCCAGGTTAAAGGCCATTCTAGAGGCTAAGTGTCCTGATTTTTATTACTGTGTGGTTGGCATACCGTCAATGGTACTGATTTTTCTTCCTGTCATGTTTAGGTACTCCTGTGTCCATTTTTTGTACTTATTCTGGGGTATTAAATATGATATGCGCGATAGAACCATTATTTAAAAAACCTGCCGGTGAATGAACAGAGTTCAATAAAGCACCATGCGCTCACTGTTGCGATCCTGGCCTTGATAGCTACCTGGTTCTTACAAAATTTTGTGGTAGACAAAGCCAATAGCAGACAAGATTATCAGCGCCAACTAGTTAATAATATTCAATCTGAGTTAGAGGCCGTTGATATCCAGCTTCAAGAAGTTGCAAATCAAATCAAGCAAGCCGAATCGTTTCGGGATTTCCAGAGAGAAACAGACTATCCCTACTTTGTTTATTCCCATGATTCCATAATATACTGGTCTGATTTCCACTACGTACCCGATTATCAGGTGCTAAATGATGACGATTCCTTAAAGTTTGTTGAGGACAAAGACTTCCAATATATTGTTCAAAATACTACCGTATCCGGAACAGGCAACACTGTTTTTATGCTGTTGCCATTGCACGTTTCAAGGGAAGACAGAAATAATTATATCCAGGCCACTTATAACCAAGACATTTTTTCAAGTGAGGGCAATGTCGTCCAAATTCTATCTGACCAATCTGGAATACCCATAACCAGTGAGCAAGGTAACTACTTGTTTTCCATCGAACTTGGAGAACCGGCACTACTTAAATCCATGCCGGTGTTCTATGCAATTTTTATTTTGACATCAGTAGCCATACTCTGCCTGCTTTATTATTTGTACAGCTTAGTGGTTCACTTCAAAGAGGCCAGCCATTATAATCAAGCGCTTATTACCTTGATTTTGGGATTAGCATTTATCCGTGCTGGAATGTTGGTGTTTGATTTCCCAGGGGATATCCTCGACCTTCATATATTTGATCCCCAGTTATATGCTTCATCTGATCTGAATCGAAGCCTGGGAGAACTCTTTTTTAATGAGTTGGCACTCCTGGTAGTGGTGCTTTTTATTTTTAGGAATTACCGCCGGTTTCCCTGGTACCACCACCTGCCTTCGGCCACAAACTCTGTTAAAAGCATGGTTTCAGTGGGATGGCTGTTCAGTAGCATTTTCCTATTATATCTGCAGTACCACGTGATTATTTTATTCTACCATTCTCAGTGGTCACTGGATATCACTTCCATTATGGAATTTACCTTCGAAAAATTTCTGAGCCTGTTTATCATAGTAATTAATGCTATAGTATATTTTTTAATAACACACCTGACAATAACAGAATCTCAGCGATTGCTGGGGAAAGAACTAAATCCGCTCATCGTACATTATTCAGTTGCCGCACTCATATTCATAACTACTGCTTTAATTTTCAGCTGGAGCTGGCCGGTAATTTTGTTGATTAGTATCAGTTACCTGTCACTGTTATATGTGCTGAACATCACGCATTATTTAGGACAATTCAACTACATATCATTTCTCTACCTTTTTTTGGGTTCCTTAGTTTGTGCGGTTGTAGGGGCATATGCCATTAATAGCTATGAAAAAATGGAGAATATTAATAGGAAGGGACAATTGGCGGATCAACTATTAAACGAACGAGACTTTTTAGGAGAGTTTTTGTTGTCTGGTGCATCTTCGAAAATACCATCAGATCTTTTTATAATTAAC
Organism: Flammeovirgaceae bacterium; assembly: GCA_003229495.1. Classification (GTDB taxonomy): domain Bacteria; phylum Bacteroidota; class Bacteroidia; order Cytophagales; family Cyclobacteriaceae; genus SZUA-3. Next base: position 4,219 of record QIEB01000334.1, on the reverse strand, counting down.
CAAATGATGTTCAGCCCTTATACCTCCAGGCAGGCGGTAATCCGTAAAATTGAGCGTAATTATATCAATCAACATTTAGACCGTTATGACATTTCCATCAATTTATTTGACTCCAGGGGTGGTCCTGACAATCTAAACTCCTCAGTCTTACGGTATCAGGATTTTGAATCACAGTTCGCCACTGAAAAATACCGTACGGAACATCCACATTTGTATTTTGTAAATGAGATAACATCTGATCAATTAAACAGGTATTTGTGTTTCATTCAAATAATGAACCTTGATATCCCAGTGGGTTATATTATTTTAGACCTTAAACTAAAAAGGGTTAACCCTAATACCGTGTACCCGGAGTTATTGGTTCATAACAATCAGAGCAGTGTTTCAGATAACAGGTTTAGTTATGCAATTTTTTCAAATGGGAAGCTCATTAATAATTCTGGTAGCTTTAATTATGTCAAGGATTTTGATACTACCCTGCTTCAAAAAGAGTTAATCTACACTTGGGGAATGAACCTGGTAGGATCTCATCATTTAGCGGTAAAGGGGCCATCCGAACGGACCGCCGTAGTAAGTTCATTGACATATCCTCTGCGCAATATACTGGCAAACTTTTCCTTTTTATTTATTATAAACATTTTTAGCCTCATCCTGTTTATAATCATTTATATTTTTATTTATAGAAGCCGTTCGGTAAAGCTAAATTATGCCACACGCATTCAACTCTATCTGAATCTGGCTTTTTTTCTTCCGCTAATTATTGTTAGCGTGACCACTCTTAGTCTGATCAGCTCTTATTCAAAGAAGGAAGTAATTGAAAAGTATTTTGAAAAAGCGGAGGGGGTACGAAACAATATTGTAAATACTCTTGAAGAGATAATAGCAGGCAGTATTGATGATTCCGACATGACCCATAGTATTACTCAGTTATCTCAATATTCGGAACTCGACATTAATTTGTTTGACACTCGCGGTAGACTGATTGGAACCAGTCAACCTAAGATCTACGAGTATAATCTCATATCAGAATTTTTAAACCCTTTGGCCTTTAGCAGTATTGTGGAAGACCAGGACAATAGCATACTACTGAACGAGTCAGTGGGTATTTTAGAGTACAAGTCTGCTTATGTGGGTATTCGTTCTTTCAGGTCCGCTAATTTACTGGGTGTGCTTAGTATACCATTTTTTGAGTCCAAATATGAATTGAACAAAGAGATAGTAGTGATCCTGATCAATATTCTCAACATCTTCACTTTTATTTTTATTGTGATACTTATAGCATCCTACTTTGCTTCCAGGGTGCTGACTGTACCCTTAAGTTTGATCACCCAAAAAATAAAAAAAACTACCCTTACCGGCTACAATGAACCTTTGGAGTGGGACTCAGATGATGAAATTGGTTTGATGGTGGGAGAGTATAATAGAATGCTAAAGAACCTTGAGGCCAGTAAAACTGCCTTGGCCCGGGGTGAAAAGGAATCAGCCTGGAGAGAAATGGCCCAGCAGGTAGCTCATGAGATAAAGAACCCACTTACTCCTATGAAACTCACCTTACAGCATCTTAAAAGAACCTTGTCCCAGGGTAACAGTAAAGACAAAAACATATCTGAGAAACCCCTAAATACCCTGCTCCAGCAGATTGATACCTTAAGTGACATTGCAAATTCGTTTTCAAGTTTTGCAAAAATGCCTGTTCCTAAATATCAAAGGTTTGAGATATCGTCGGTGTTGCGTAAGACTATACAGCTTCATGATAACAGCACTAATCACAATATTTTGTCTAATATTGAAAGCGGCAATCATTATGTAATGGGTGACGCTCAGTTAATGGGACGGATTTTTTCTAATTTGATTATTAATGGTATCCAATCGGTTCCTGAAAATACGCTTCCTAAAATTGGAATAAGCTTACTCACTAACAATAACCAGTTAGTAGTAGAGTTCAGGGACAATGGCTCAGGGATACCGGAGGAAATTCGTGATAAGATATTTATACCCAACTTTAGCACCAAGGACACAGGATCCGGGATCGGTCTGTCCATTGCTAAAAGAGGTATTGAACATGCTGGTGGTAAAATCTGGTTTGAAACAACCAGTGGAGAAGGGACCACCATTATTGTGGAATTGCCACTAGTCGATTAATGCCTACGAAGTATAAGCATTTTTTCTTTTTATGTAGCCTGTTCACCATCAATATATCTGCCCAAAACCTGGACTTGAAATGTCGCTGGGTCCAAACTTTCGGGCACCCATTTGTGCTGGACTCACTTTCCGTTGAAATAGAAAGTATTTTCTTCCCCACTGACAGTACCGTGAATTTTGATTACAACTATTCAAAAGGCACTCTACTCATTTCCGCTATGAACTTAGACTCGATTCAAGTTTGCTATAAAGCTTTTCCGTTTGCATTCCACCAGACCTATGCACGACGTACTCTGGATGAATACGACTCTAGTGCCCTCTTTAAGCCGAGGGCTGCTTCCAGCAGCTGGGTGGATAGCAGGGAGGAATTATTTGTGACTGACCAACTCTATAAAAGTGGGAGTATTAGTCGTGGAATTAGTTTTGGTAATAATCAGGATGTATTCGTAAACTCCAATTTGAACTTACAAATGGAAGGAAAGCTCACAAATAATGTAAATATCAGCGCAGTCATTACCGACCAAAATATTCCATTCCAACCGGATGGGAATACCCAGCAGTTGCAGGACTTTGATAAAGTCTTTATTCAACTCTACAATGATCAGTTTTCATTAAGTGCGGGAGACGTAGTGCTACAACATCAGGGAAATGCCAAGGGGGAATCTTATTTCTTACAATACTATAAAAATGTGCAGGGAGGAATGTTGGAAACCCAATACACCATGCTTAATGGACAGGCCCGAACTTCCTTAGGAGTTTCCGTAGCGAAGGGTAAATTTGCTTCCATAGAGATCGAACCATTGGAGGGTGTCCAAGGCCCCTATCGGGTAAGAGGCCCCAACAACCAGCGATTTGTAGTTATTCTGGCGGGGTCTGAAAAAGTGTTTATAGACGGTAAATTACTGACACGAGGGTTCAACTACGATTATGTAATTGACTATAATCTGGGCGAGATCACCTTTACCAACAGGGTACTGATAACAAAATTTACCAGAATACGGGTGGATTTTGAGTTTTCGGACCAAAATTACAGTAAATCGATCATGGCTGCCACCCACCAGCAACAATGGGGAAAGACCCGCCTATTTGTCAATGCGTATAGTGAAAAGGATAACAAAAATCGACCATTGACATTTGATCTTACTAATTCGGACAAGGAAACTTTGAGCGAGATAGGAGATAATCTTGATGAAGCTGTAGTCAGTAGTATTGATAGTGTGGGATTTGTAGAAAATCAAGTGCTTTACAAAATGGTTGATACTGTGGACGCCACGGGAAATTTTCAAAAGGTCCTGGTATTTTCGGTACATCCGGATAGCGCTGTGTACCAGGCAAATTTCTCGCAGGTTGGTTTTGGTAAAGGTGATTATATACAACTAAGTACCACTATAAATGGCAGGGTATTCGAATGGGTTGGAGTAGATATTAATGGTGTTCTTCTGGGTGATTTCGATCCCGATGTTCTTATTGCCACCCCTCAAAAGAAGCAGATGTTTACCATAGGTGTGGTACAAGACCTGACACCCACAGACTTTGTGTATGCAGAGGCAGCATTTTCAACAAAGGACCTTAATCTTTATTCGGAAATTGACAATGAGGACAATCAAGGACGTGCTTTCAAAGTGGGGTTTGTTACTAAGGACAGATCTCTGGGAAGTAGCGATTATCTTTTCAGCAGCAGATTGGATTATGAATTCACCTCCAGGTATTTCTCCGCAATCGACAGGTTTCGATACATTGAGTTTGACAGGGACTGGAGTTTAAGTAGCGAGGATCTTGCCATACAAAATCAGGATCACATATTTAACGCTGAAATTGAACTCAAAAAAGATCTGGATAATCTACTAAAATATCAGTTGGTAAGAAGAAAAAGAGGTGAGTTAGTAGATGGATATCAGCATAGAATTCAACTAGCGAAGGGAATTGGTAAATTCCAAATCAGGTCAGATCTTTTTAAAATGTCCAATGACCAAGTGGACTACCAATCAAAATGGTTTCGATGGACTTTTGATACCCAATATAGATCGAAATGGATGGTTCCTGGATATCGATATCAAGTGGACCGCAATGAAATTAC
>QIEB01000558.1 GCA_003229495.1 Flammeovirgaceae bacterium | reverse complement strand
TGCCAGGTGTAATACATAGACAGACTATGCTTATTATGAGAATAATAGTACTCTTTATGTGCAGTATCATAGTTGTAATATGAGTTTTTGTAGTATTAATTGTAGGGTATTGTTTTTGGTAAATTACCGCAAATATACCCTACAATTAATACTTTTACTTTAAACAATCCAGAATTTTGAATAATTCCAAAATGATAAGGTGAATTATTAATATTCTTGAAGTTTTTGAATCCTTATATCTAAAACACCATTCGGTTTTTGGAAAACCGTTTTACAAGTCCCACCCAAGAGTAGTCTGTAACACGTAGTCATTTTTTACTGCGCCTTCGATTGGATCACTGTCAAAGTTATGGGTGTAGCCAAAATTAATATAAAAGTCCAGTGGCAGATCGTATTTCAAGTCAAATTTGAAATCGGCCCTGACCCTGCCGTTTTCCGAAAGACTAGGATATACCGTTATTCCTGTAAAAAGATTGAGGTCACCGATGTCAAATATGTCCAGGTTACTTCCTAAAAAAGCCTCAGCAGAGTTCCTGTTGGAGATCGTTTCATCTGTAAAAGTTTCATTGTTCCACACCCCTCCACCGCTGACAGATACATTGACACGGTTAGAATGTACCAGATACTTTCCAAGACCAACGCTGTACGCAGATCGTAGTTTCAATTTTTGTTCATCGTTTGCGAGAAAGTCAGCCTTGCCCTGTAAAAACCAGTCATGTTTTAGAAAGTACTTAAAAGATATTAGCCCATCCGTACGGCTGACGTCATTCGCCTCATCTTGAGTACTCCTTACGATATCCAGTGATCCGTCAAGGCTCCAGAAATCTGAAAGATAGCCTAAGCTGATCCGTGTGGTAAGTTGGCTAAGATTATTGCTTCGGGTAAAGTTGTATCCAATGGACACCGCAGCGCTTAACCTGCTGATGAAGCCCCTTGAGATAGGGTTGATATATACAAGGTCGATTAAATCTATGGTTCTCGAAGCTGCATCCTGACCAATAATCACCTGATGAGGATTATCAGGGTCGGTATTAATGGGTTCGTTAACTCGAGTTCCGTCTTCAAGGGTAATTAGGTAGGTCCTGGGGCTGTAGATCTCTGATACCTGGTCCCATTCAATTTTGAAGTCAGAGTCGCTGTAATCGGTTTCGATTTGAATGACACCTTTATCCATACTCTTGATCTCTCCTACAATGACATTGCCGTTACTAAAGATCAAGCTATCAGTTTGTGCTGAGACTTGAATGATACCTGTAAATCCAATTAAAAAGGTCAAAATAAAATGTTGGGCAGCCTTGATTTGACAGGGGTCGAAGAATGGGTACATACCGATCTTGAATTTATTGAAAAATGTCTATTTGATGTGATAATAATACATTACCTGTAATACGCAAGTTCACTAAATTGGTCCTTTTCGTACATGTGCGGGCAAATAACCCAGGTCATTAGATAATCTTTTGATTCCAAACGATTTCTGAGAGATCAGGAAAAAATCCAGATTAGGAGAAAAGAACTAACGCTTCCTATTAGCCCCCACATAAAAAATGTAAACGCCCAATGCAATCTGCGATATTTCTTGTTAAGTATTTTGCCTTGGTTATGAATGTCAATAATAAGATTTTCATGTATCTCCTGGCCGGAACTGAGAATTGTGCTCATCTCTTCCAAGTATTCTTCCTGAGATTTCTCATTAATATATCCAAAAAACAGTCGGCTTTGTCTTATGGCGGGTACATCAGATACGGTTTTTATAATTTTCGGTTTGGTTGCGGATACAGAAAAAATGGCGGATATAAGACACATTATCAATAATATACCAAATGGGATATTCAGAAGTTCCCTGCTCAAGAAATCGGAACCATTAAAGGTAATTCCAGATCCCAACAAGGTCATAATAATTCCAATTATCAGGGTATCAATTCTGATGATCATCCCAGCTTTATTATCTGCAATGGCGATGTGATTGATTTGTTGCCTCATGGTGACCCGAAACAATGTTTGTCTGCTGCGGCCAGAACTAAAATTGCTCTTTTCTACAGGTTGATGCTCATTCATACTTTGAAAGTATTGGTTTCAGGGAAAGATAAGGCTTTGGTTAATAGAAGGCAATATTTCTGACTGAATTTCACGGCTTAGATATCATTCCGAACCAAGCATTCTGAGTGCTAAGCAGGTTGTGTCTAATAGCTGATAACATGAGAACTGTTGATGCACACGCACACATGCCGGCAAGGTCACACTACACACTCTCACTCAAACTCAATATCTGCATACTGATCTTGTAACTTAACCAGTTTTTCTTTTAGATCCGCTATCAGCGCTGGATCTGCCTGGTCATAGATGTTGTTCATTTCCTGCGGATCTTCCTGTAGATCGTACAACTCCCATTGATCGATATCATTATAGAAATGGATTAATTTGTACCGCGGAGTGCTAATACCATAATGACGCTTCACCTTGTGCCAGCCGTGGGGGTATTCGTAGTAGTGATAATAAATTCCATCGGGGTGTAGTTCTTGTTGCGATCCCTTCATCAACGGCAGCATTGATTTCCCCTGCCAGGGCTCATTTGTATCAATTCCTAGAAGGTCCATCACTGTGGGGGCAAAGTCAAGATTAAGCACCAGGTTGTTATTTACAGATCCTGGGTCAATCAGGGGCGGATATCTCATGACCAATGGCATGCCAAAGCTCTCCTCATACATAAACCTTTTGTCATACCAGCCGTGTTCACCCAAATAGAATCCTTGGTCAGAGGTATAGATGATCCAGGTATTATCCAGCGTACCCTGTTGTTCAAGGTAGTTTAGTAATCTGCCAACATTATCGTCTACGCTCATGATACATTTCAGGTAGTCATTGATATATCGTTGATATTTCCATTCAATCAGTTCATTTCCCTGGAGGTTGCGGGCAAAGAATTCATCACTAATGGGTTGGTAATAAGCATCCCAATATTCTTTTTGGCCCTCCGTTAGCTGATCATACAATCTTTGCCAGCCGGCGGCTACATGCGTATTGTCGGCGGCCCCACCGGATCCGGTTTCAACACGAACCCGAGTCGGCTCTAATTTCATGTCAGACGACATGAACATTCTTGATATGGCCTGGTCTTGTTGGGCTGCAGCAAGACGGTTTTCATAGGTGTCGTAAAAATTGTCCGGTAGGGGGTAGGATTGTTCACCAAGGGCCAGATGAGCAGAATCTGGCATCCAGTTCCGGTGCGGCGCTTTGTGGTGCACCATCAGGCAAAATGGCTTTCCGTCTGGAATTTTGTCTTCTAGTGCCTCTATTGCCAGGTCTGTTATAATATTGGTGGTGTAGCCTGTATGATTGACAGTATCGCCCATGTTTACCATGGTAGGATTGTAATAATTCCCCTGACCGATTAAGACATTCCAGTAATCGAAGCCTTGAGGAACGCTTTTCAAGTGCCATTTCCCTACTACTGCAGTATAGTATCCGTTGTTCTGAAGGATTTTTGGGTAGGTCATCTGAGAGCCATCGAATAGATCGGAATTGTCCCGGAATCCGTTGACATGGCTGTATTTACCGGTCAGGAAAACGGCCCGGCTAGGCCCGCAGATTGAGTTAGTCACATAAGACCGATTGAAAATCATTCCTTCATTACCAATTCGGTCGAGGTTGGGAGTCTGGATCAATTCACTGCCATACAGGCTCATGGCATTTTTGGCATGATCATCAGTCATGATGAAAATAATGTTGGGCCTGGTTTCCGGACTGTTGGTGCTCGGAACCGATTGACTACATGACCAAAGGAGGGGGACTATAAAAAGCAAAAAGGGTATAGAACGCATCGGTGGACTAATCATTTCGTCAAAAATTCGAAATAATTCAGGGAAATCCAAGTACTATTTGTGATAGTGCCGGGGTTTCCCTGGATCTTGTCCACTGGAACGCGAGTTGCGTTCCGATTCGTTCATACCTTTATTTCTGGGTTTGAAGAATTAGCCTGGGCTAAAAACTGCCGCTTATCTCTATACCGGAAACCTTAGCATCACCTATTACTGTAGTAAAAATGAGCGTAAGGCTGCTATCTGGCACCATAATCCCGGAAAAACTCTCCTTAATAGCGATGGCTGGTCCGCCAGCTTTAGCTATGATATCAAAATTTGACAATGAACCCTGACCATCTTCAATGTCCACATTGAACACTCTGGCACCCTCACCATCGCTGTTCATGACACCGTGGAAGATCTCCGCAAAATGCAGTTCTACCAGGTAAGGTCCGGTTCCAGCTAATGGAATCTCATAGGTAAAATCCGGGCTGTCGAAAGACTCGGATTGAAATAGAGCGTCATTTTCCGTGCTTCCAATGGATATTTCATTGACATACGATTGTCCCGACGTTGAATACTGATCAACAACCCATTCATTTCCCTGGAAAGTATAGGCAGGACCTCCTGAGTTGATAGAGAGCCTGAATTGAGGGCCGGCATCGTCGCTGCTACAAGCAAACAATGTGCTTAGTGCAAGGAATAAATAAACTACCTGTTTCATATTTGTAAAAAATTATGTTTACACAAATCTAATACAGGAGGTTGTTCAAATCTATTAAATGTAGTTGGTTATATGTACCAGGTAAGATTTACGCATAAATTAAATTTTTTAGAAAAGTTACCTGTCAATTTGATGATTTAAACTAGCTGCTTATCTTAGTCGGCCAAATAATCAATAATCCAGGCTCAATTACATGAGGAAATCACTGCTCATTAAAATACACCTCTATTGCGGCTTGTTCACATTATTCTACCTGATCGCTTTTGGATTTAGTTCAATAATCCTAAATCATGACATCAAGCTGGAAAAATCTGATGTAACTAGTAGTTGGAACTCTACGGTAACAATAGATGCTAACCTGGATGATGAGGATCTTGCAGAATCAGTAAGATATCAATTGGATTTAATGGGTTGGACGCCTCCCTGGGAGTTCAGGAAAGACAGTATTACATTTTTCTTTAAAATCACCCATCCAGGTAGAAAGTACCACGTCAATCTTGATCTAACAACCGGTGATGTACAAGTTGGGGAGGCCCCAAAAGGTTTCCTGGCAGTATTGCATGGGTTACATTTTTTTAACGGAAATTTTCCCAATGCGCCGTTTTTCCTTCGTACCTGGGCAGTTTATCAGTGGCTTACTTTATTTATTATGTTCATTTCGATAGTAGTGGGTTTATGGCTATGGATCAAATACAACTACCATAGATGGGAGGGCCTGGTATTTGGCGGTTTGTTCGTTGCCTCCATGGTAATTATGATGCTGATATGAGATGAAAGACAATTCCTACCATATATTCAGGAAAGTGCATTTATACGCTTCATTATCAATCGTAGTGTTTTTGTTGATGTATCTGGTTACCAGTTATCTAATGATACATGGTGATTGGTTTCAAACTTATTTTCACGAAGATGAAGTGGCTGAAATCATGGTAGATCCATCTGAGATTTCTAAAGATAACTGGGCTCAGTTTATGGATAAATACCATATAAGAGGAAGATTGACTAAAGAGCATATTTCCTCTACAGGAGACTTACAACGTGAATACACCACCGCTGGTAAAAATTTTAGAATTACCGTCTTCAAGGACCAAAATTTGGTAGAAATTAAAACCATAAAAAGAAATACAGCGGGAACATTGGTCGGTTTTCATCGAATTCGTGGTTTTGGCGGCCCATTGCAATATGATTTATATGCAATCATGTTGGATTTGGTAGGGGTCAGTTTAATACTGTTTGCTATCACAGGAATGATTTTGTGGTTGAAACTTCTGAAATATAACTTAGCCGCCTGGATAGTGCTAATATCAGGCTTTGTATATGTCAGTGCAATAGTTGCCTATTTATTAATTGTCTAAGGTCATACGGACTGGGTTGGGGAAAAATTATGAAATAAGCGCCGATTCACAGCCCATTAACAGCATCCAATGCAACTTTCAGCATGTCCATGAAGTTTTCCTGGCGATCTTGTACGGTAGCCTGGGCACCGGTGATGATATTATCGCTTACGGTAAGGATGGATAATGCATTGACCCCGGAACGGGCGGCCAAAGTATAAAGAGCTGATGATTCCATATCTACCGCCAAAACACCATGGTCAATGCAGGCCTGGTAACGATCAGGATCATCAAGATAAAAGAGGTCTGTGCTATAGATATTTCCCACCATACAGTTTATTCCCAATGATTCTGCTGCCTGATATGCTTTATACAATAGATGGAAATTTGCAGTCGGGGCATACTGTAATCCACTGAAAATCAAATTGTTAGTCATAGAGTCAGTACAGGCGCCAATTGCCAGTAACACTTGTCCTAAGTCAATGCTTTTCTGGATGCATCCACAAGTACCCACCCTTATCAGGGTTTTGACGCCATATTCCTGGATTAACTCGTGCACGTAGATACTGATGGATGGAATTCCCATACCAGTACCTTGTATTGATATTGGCAATCCGTTGTAGGTGCCGGTATATCCGAGCATGCCCCTAACCTGGCTGTAACATTTAGCATCTTCAAATAAATTTTCCGCTACAAACTTCGCACGCAATGGATCTCCAGGCAATAAAACTGTTTTTGCCACCTCACCTGGCTTTGCTCCGATGTGTAAGCTCATTTTCCCACGTTTTGAACTGAATATACTAATTAATTATTCTATTGGAAGGATGGAATAGTGAGTGATAATTTATTTCTTTGTTTTTGGCATCACCAGAACCATCGCAATGGATTAATGGATCATCGGCGATCGGTAATGGGCGACTATAATACACTTATGGCATGCATGATAATATAATCCCTGAATCTGAATTGGTACTAAACGAGGATGGAAGTGTTTACCATTTGCATTTAAAAGGGGAGCATATTGCCGATAATGTAATATTGGTAGGGGACCCCGGGCGTGTTGATCAGGTAGCTGATTTCTTCGACTCTGTGGAATTTCAAGCCAGTAACCGGGAATTCGTTACTATTACCGGTAGTTACAATAACCATCGATTCACGGTGCTGTCTACCGGGATTGGCACCGATAATATTGATATTGTGATGAATGAGCTTGATGCCGCGGTCAATATTGATTTACATAACCGGACCCCGCTATCTCAGCGCAAAACTTTAGATATTGTACGTATTGGTACTTCCGGAGGGCTGCATAGCGATATTCCGGTTGATTCTTTTGTGATATCAAAATATGGATTGGGTTTAGATGGGTTGGTATACTATTATGATTATCAATTCTCTGATAATGAGAACGATATAATAACTAAATTAAATAAACACTTGAAATGGAATTCCAAACTAGCGACGCCCTATGTAATTGCTTCATCGGATAGGTTAATTAGCCGGCTTGGCCTGGGTATGATTTCTGGAATTACCGTCACAGCCACGGGTTTTTATGGACCTCAGGGGCGAAAGCTAAATATTAACCTTAAAAACCATCGAATGCATCAATTGTTCCAGTCTTTTGAATATCAGGGACAACGTATTACAAATTTTGAAATGGAAACTTCCGGACTATATGCTTTAGGTAAAATGCTGGGGCATCATTGTTGCACCTGTTGTGCTATCATAGCCAACAGAGTAACTATGGAATACAGCAGGGACCATAAAAAGATAATGGACAAGCTAATCAAGACGGTATTGGATCGGCTAGTGGCCAAATAGTAAATCGACGTTCTCAAATTCACTCCTTCACTCCTTCACTCCTTCACTCCTTCACTCCTTCACTCCTTCACTCCTTGTCTCACCGTAGGGTATCCAAATATTCTTTACTTGAGTAGCCTGGCGCAAGAATTCCCGCCCTTCACCTTCATGGGCTTTACGCCAGTCCCGGAATTTACCCTGATTTACCCATGTACGCTTCATATTCCCCGCTGAGGCGAATTCTACTAATTTACTGCCCTTTGCGGTTCCAAAATACCACAACCCATCAATATCCAAATGATTTGCCAATACGGGTGTTAATTGATCTTTTATGCCTGTAACAATGTTTATTACTCCGCCAGGCACGTCTGAAGTCTCTATTACCTGATAAAAGTCCGTGGCGCTAAGCGGAGCGGTTTCGGAGGGTACAACCACCGTAGTATTTCCCATGGCAATTGCCGGCAACACCGTAGAGATAAATCCAAGTAACGGAAACTCGTTGGGACAAGACAAACAATTCCCATCACCCCGATAGGTTCTGGCATGGCTAAAGTGACATTTCTATGGATGGTATGATGCACCTGCCCATCATACTTGTCGGCCATGGCAGCGTAGAAATAAATTCTCTTTATGGCATATTCTACCTCTTCCTGGGCCTGTTTGGGTGTTACACCGCGCATTGATATCAATCTATGAGCAAATTCAAGCTTTCGGGCATCAAGGTTTTCTGCCAGGTAGAATAATACTTGAGCCCGGCCATGGCCGGTCATAGAGACCCATCCCTGCTGTGCATGGGCAGCTTCTACCGCGTTTCTTAGGTCCTTTCTATTTCCTTCCCCTA
>QIEB01000012.1 GCA_003229495.1 Flammeovirgaceae bacterium | reverse complement strand
TAAAGTTCTAACATTTCCTTGTCCATAATGCACTATTAAACAAGAAAAATATAAATTATTCAACAAAAAAACGCTCTATGCGTAACATGAGATAATAATTTCAACGCAACGTTGCGATGTCTGAACCGGAAAACGTGACCGATAGCTCCAAACACAATCATGTGGTTGTCTTGTTTCATATTTAAGTTCAACTTTTATTGCTTGTTCGGAACTGGGGTTCTGGTTATAAATAATTGAAGTTAAATACACTCGCCCATCGCTTGGCGCGATAGCCTCCTCAAAGGCATTATCCTCATTATATTGATATAATATTTCATTTTCGTTTGTATCTTTCTTTTTGGAGATAAACCACTTGAATATGTTTGTATTGTCCCGAATTCTTGCTTTGTTATCCAAGCCCAAAAATGATTTCGAACCGTCCTTATGGGTAACCTTCCAAGCTAAACCTTCTCGCTCATAGCGGTCAAATGTGGTTTCGTTTTCACACCGATAATAACCTTCGCCGATGCTAACAAGTTCCTCACCACTCGCAATAATAAAAATATCCTTTGAATCCTCATATAGCGGCAATCCTTTGTCGGTCTGGCGCTGGATGTAGTTTATTGAGAAACGCCATCCTATTCCTAGTGGGCCGTTTCCGCTACCACCGTTATATATCAAAGCCAGTGTTGGAACAAACCCTGCGCGTCCAGGTGGCAATGATATGGGCATGTTGTATGAAGCTGTTCCCGAATTCAATTGAGTTTCGAAGGATTCTCCAAGGCCTTCTATGGATCCTGGTCCATCTGGGAGTTTCAATACTTGCGGTTTTAAGCCAGATTTATCAATACCACCCCCTGCGCTTACCTGTGATGCAGACAACACAAGAACTAAGGTTATCCACGTCCAGTGCGCTATATAAACATTTCTAAACACACAATATATTCCTATTACTGCCTGATGTATGCTTCAGAGTAAATATAAATAAAAATATCTTCGATGTTTTCCAGGTAAATATTGGCTACTTGAGTCATAGGAATAAACAGTCGCAAATATGATGCGGTCACTGGGCGTTCTTTCAAATTGACAACCATATATGCACCTTCATTACTTTCCAATTCACTGCTTGCTGGAATAGTAAGGCCTATAGTACGTACCTCAACAGGTTCAATAATTCCATTTCCAAAGAAACGCCATTGTTTCATTTGGTATACATTGAAATCATCGTGTTCATAAGAATTACCTTTAATATAGCCCGTTCCGCCATACTCTAACGAACCGGTAACATTAGCGTTACCTGGCGTAAATGCAAGGCCAACCGCTTTGAGAGCTACACCTACCTGAGTAATCTTATGGTTCCACAGTGGATTGGTAGAATAAGACCGAAGAGCAAAATTTGTCCATGTCCCATGGTTCTCATTAACGGGAATATTATAGTTTTCCAAATGCTCCATAGTGTCGAACTCAATTACTAGATTGCCATCCTGATCCAGCCGATCCGGTGATGTAATCCATGCCCTGAAAGCATCCCTAACCCGCTGAGTTTCTTCAGGTGCATTTTCGTTACGCACAATTCTTAGGAAGTCTTCCCGAAGGGAATAGCGTGCGCTATTGTTAGAGTTCACTCGATTAATTTGGACATCCGATATCAACAAACGCAGAGGAGCTAAAAGATCAAAGGCAAGTAATGAGCATACATAGTCCGCTGCGGTAAGCTGATCATCTAATGGTGTTTCTGATATACCCTCGTTCAGCGCGCCAACAACTTGTATGCGCCTCACGTCATGAATGCTAATATCATGCAATTCTTGTCCTGGAATAACATAGTCATCCTGCAATGCCCACTTGTAATACAAGGAACGCGTCAACACATAAAGCCATCGTTTGAGAAATTCAAGATGTATCTCAGCATCTTTCATGGCTTTGAACTGGGTGAGCCGGAAGGAAGGATCAGCAAAGGACATCTCCCCGAGATTGGCTATTGCCCTACCACGCCTTGCTAGAAGCTCATCACGTTCCATTACTAAGTTATTCAATTGCCCAAGCGAAAGCTGAACATCGATCTCTGCGATTTGAGTTGCAATAGTATAAAGGACAACATCATTAACCATTTTTTCAATATCTTTTGTCCTTTGGAGTTTAAAAATTTCTGTATCCCTTCTGATCAACTCAATACGCTCGAACGCGGCTAACTTGGATTTCTTACGCTGGAGCTCTCCCTTCCTTTTTTCTAATTCAGCCTGTGTCATTCCATTTGCAAGCTGTATTGCTGCCGCTACAGCCGCACCGAAGCCAGTAGACCCGTTTGCCCAATTATCAATAGAGCTAGCTAGTGTTGCTGCTGCTTGTGCTGCAGCATTCAATTGCATTTGTGTAACAAGGACTTCGGAAATTTCTTTATCCAAATTCAGCTGTAATTCATTATATTCTTCAATTATTCCTGGAATCTCCTCCTTTAATTTTATTTCCTCTTGAAAAACACGCTTTTCGATTTCTATATCTTCAAGAAACTGATCAATATCGGCATTTGCCCTTTCAAGTCGTTTCTGCGATTGTTCTAGAAGAAGGATGTTTTGTCCTATTTCACATGCAGTATTCCTAGGAGAGGCGCACATCTCATAGTCAATGGGATCATTGACTTTTAAACTGGGGTCACAATTTTCATCTACCCGTCCACATATCTGCACCAGCCGATTTTCCGCCTGCTCATTAATGGTAAAAAGCTCATTGCGAATCCGGTCCTTGGTATCCTCGAATTTATCTTTGTTCAATACTGCATCAGTTTCACTTCCTCGAGCAATACCAAAAAAACCAGTGGCTGATTGTGGTGTGCAATCACCACCCTGACCCAATACAATATTTTTAATAGCCTCAAAAGATCCAACATCAGTAAGATCATAAAAAGGCAAATAATCATGAGGGAATCCAAAAACATTAGCGCCAGACCGGATAAACTCTCTCAAGGCGCTCAAATTGCTTAATTCAGCAGCAACTTGGTTAATGGCGGATTGAAGCTGATCAATATTAGCTATTTCTTCAGGGGTTGAAGACATGGCCAGCAAAGCCTGTAAATGTTCAAACCAGCTGCCAATAAGTTCCACTTCTTCCTCAATATAACTAATGCAATCTTGGACAATGGCTTCATTCCCAGCATTATATAACCTCCGCACTTTTTCGCCTGTTGCATTGGCATGTGCAGCAGCCAGCCTAAAAACTATGGCAATATCTTTGTAGCCCGATAACAGGGAACCACCTGAACCTGCAGCATAAACATAGAAACTACCAGACGCATCGGATTTAATTAGGAAAGGTATTTTCACGACAGAGAGATCAATTCCGGAAACAGGTGAAACTGCCTCACCCCTTATCAACATCTGATTTGCAAAAATTTGAATTCCCTTATAAACGCTGCCGGGAGCATAAAACTGAGTATTCTCTGGAAAATTGGAACCGGTAAAATCAATATCTGATAAATTATTTGGCACATCAAGTTTTTCATGATCAAACTCAATAAGTATTTCAACCGCTTTAATAGGTACGTCAGAATCAATATTAAAATGCAATGTGAATGTTGTGCCAGGAGTAAAATCCGGACTCCCGACAATAATAGGCAATTGAAACTTTACTGGAGCGTTAATCGTATTTAGCTGGTCGATTTGACTTTCCAAACGTGTTTGAGTAAAAGTTTTGTTGGAAGACATAGTTGTATCCTGAGAGGCCATCTTGGCTAAGGAAAAGTTGGTGATTTCAAGCTCGATGCTAGGAGAACCTTGTACCGGTAAAATCTCTTCACCTATGTCATTAAATACGCTTGAAGACATGCCAATAGCATTTTTCTGTCCTCGCAAAGATTCAAATGCGACTAAATCTCCAAGAGGATTTTTAGGATCTTTAATTCTTTTCTCAAAAAACAACCATTCAGGGTCTATGTCGAGGTGGGGTTTTCTAACTTTACTTAAACCCACAAAATCCGGATTAAAAAGCTTCATGAATTCTCGAAAACCGACTTCATAACTAATAAGGGCGGCTTCTATACTTCCAACCTCCAGTTCAGCAATCGGTCTTACTTCATTTGGAGCACGATCATATTTATGGCGATAGGCTTTGGCTATATAATCATTTCCAATAAGCATAAAGCCTTCAGCACGGGCATAATAAACCTCTAGTAGGCCGTTTAAAGCATCCTGATAAAATGGGTCGACCCGCAAAGCTTCTCGGAATTTCTCTTCGGCTGCTGTAAGTTTCAAAAGCTTTGGGGTAAAAGCTTGGACTGCAGTAGTATAAAAAGCTCGCAAAGCATTAGCCCCTGATGTAGAATACAGTTTAGTGCGAAATTCCAGAGCACTTCCCAACTGAGGGTTTTCGAAAGTTCCATCTCCTATTAGGCTGGTTAAACCATCTTCAGTTAAAATTCCTGCAACATCCGGATAGTACGCCATAGGAGCAGCGATTCCACCGAGGTTGCTCTGAAGATAAACACCTGGCTGGCCGGGCAACTCAACCGCTAACAGTTTCGCCTGACCTGTATCAATATAATCAACTTGCCCATCTCCGTCGAAGTCAAATCCTTGTGCGCTGTAATAATGTCTATCTGGTATTTCGGATGCCATTGTAAAATTTGTGGGGGAAAATATCCCCAAAACCAGGATAGAAAGCCATAAATAAATAGACTTCTCTAATGAATTTATCATATGAAAACTCCAAATTAAGTTTGCACCATGAGTGTGCTTTTGATTCCCGATATATCCCCCATGCTAGGAAAAAAGCGAATCCTTATGGCTTAAAATTACTGCTGCATAGTACCAACAAGAGTGCCGTTGAAAAATGATGTGGTCTCATCATTCAAAACACCTGATATTCCAATTGAAAAGATCCCCTCTAGCTGCTTATCGGTGAATTTTTCACTAGATATATCAAAATTGTTTACCTGCATTGTCAGAATATTAGTCAGTTTTTTCTTGTTCTGATTGCCAAATGATGGACTGTCGGGATTAAAATGATCAATACTGGGATTGGTAACAAAACTTTCCGATAAGGTATTATATTCAAAAACCATCTCTAGCACTCCTAAATTGTAGGAAACAGATGTTGATGGAATGGTCTCAGCATTTGTTTCTGTATCAGAGATACCAATTGACCCGGCAACATTCAAGATGGCATCCAATACATTATTCTCAGAGAACATGATGTTAATGCTAGCAGTTCGTGAAAACAGTGTTGGGGGGAATCCTTTTTGCTCTGTCGGGCTACCCTCCACACCCAATGTCTCGCTGCTCAAGATAAAAATATAGTCTGCGCCGGATCCATAGGGGTTGTCTTTTAGTGTTATTGTATGCGATCTTTCCTGCCCTAATAGATAATCCACACTAGGCACAAGGCTCAATTTAATAGTTTCATTTCCCTCAAAAACTGTATCCGAAATAATAGACAATGGAATTATGACGCTGTTTCCATTAACTACTACTTCTCCTGAAAGGGCAGTGTAATCCTCATCCGCCGTAGCAGTGCCTCCAACTGTATATTTTAATGTCACATTTATTGATTTACTGAAATTAATGACAACATTGTGTGTTCCTATTGTTTCGTCAATATCTGATCCTGGATCAGCAAAGCTTGCAATTGGTTGTTTGAGATATACAACATCTGCCACATCCAGCGTCCCGTCAGCATTAAGATCCATTTGATTAAGATGTTCATCTGAGAAAGTGCGTTTTCCTAAAATAGCATCAAGAATATCCTGTTCAGGAATACTTTCTGACATAGCAAGTCTTGGTATTAAAAGAATAAATAACAAATGAAATAAAAATAATTTTAAAAAATATCTCTTTCTGAATATCTTAGATATTTCAAAATTAAAACCGAAAATTCCCATGTCTATATCTCCATATAACATTTCTTAAGGATATCCGCTTGACACTAATGACCATTAAAACCTGTTCCTTTTGAGCCCGGGACCTGCACTTACGCCTGGCACTGATTTAGATGAAGTCAATGGTGTCTACAAGTCTATGACTGGAACCACACCGTCTGAATTCAATTGGTCATAGGAAAATGTGCTAAAAACCAAAATTTAAAATCAAGATAAAATTAATCCGTTAGAGCTGAAATTCTTGCCAAAGTGGAAAGAAATATTTTTCTACGATGCTTGTAAACCATTTTCCGTCAGTGGCTTGCAAGGTTTTTAGAAATATTCAACCTTAAAAAAATATTTTTTGTCCGACTCGCCCGGGTTAGGATAAGAGCATTTTTTTCTTTCCTCCAACTCCTTTCATAACTACACCTAATAAAGAAAGTTGCCTCGTGAGACCTATCCCCGCCCCAAGGGACGGGGTATTACGGCCTCCCGAAAAACCAGCAACTTTCTAAAAAGAGCTTTTAGTGCGACCAAAAGCTTTACACCCTATTGACACAGTTTTTTTAAAAGGATGCCATTCATCCCCGTAGCAAGCTACGGGGTATTCTGGCATGTTTCATAAAAATTGCTGAATTGATGGTCTCGTAAAAAGTCGTCATTCCCGCGAAAGCGGGAATCCATCCTGATTTTAACTATCTGATAATACTGGATTCCCGTTTGCACGGGAATGACAAGAATGTGTGTTTTCTGACTTTTTACGAGTTCATCTGAATTAGCTGGATTTATTTCCCATGATCTAAAACAAAAAAGCCAGACTATCCTCCTTTGGATAATCTGGCATATACATTCTTAGATATATCCCCCTACAAACACAGCTAATTTCCCCTTAATTTTTAGCGGAAATGCTAAAAGCATGTAATATGAAGATATCTAATGTATCTATATTTTAGATTGCTTATGTATCACTTGTCAAGAAAATATTTGAGTATTATAGAAATTTAGGTGGTGTCATATACTTGCGGTTCAGGAACATGTGTTGGTTCAGCGGGAATTGGACAATCGGCAAATCGAATTAAGCTAGTGTCACAATTATCACTGGCATTTGGCAGATAGGTTTTTTTAGGCATAAGAGGTCTATCAAACGATGATTTTTAGGGGACGCCGAAAGATTTATCCAGCGCCCCTCTCATCGCTATGATGAGCCTCACCGGATTATCCCTGGCGGGTTCCTCCTCAGGATTGCCCGCTTCCGTTTCACCCGGTAACATCAAATTAAACCTCCCAAATCATTTTGTCAATCCTTTATTAAGTAATGGCTTTAGCGCGCTTGACGGCGGAGTTTACGCTCTTCTCTGGCCTCCTCCAGCCTCCGATCCCGTTCGGCAAATATCTCTTTTTCCCGGCCATCAAGTTTATCCTTGGGGGCAATATATCCCAGGGCGCTATGCAGCCGCTCATTATTGTAATGGTCAACAAAACCTTTGACAACTTCCCGGGCATCTTCCAATGACAGCGGTGTCTTGGGTCGAATACACTCTCTTTTCAATGACTTGTGCCAACGCTCAATCTTGCCGTTGCTCTGGGGATAGAAAGGCGACGTCCTCACATGGGTCATCCCACAAATCCTTATGTATTCCTTGAAATCCTTAGCAATAAACTGAGGGCCGTTGTTGCTGATGATCCTTGGCGTTGCATTCGGAAACTTTTCCCGGCCGCGCTGGAGAATAATTTCTATCTCCCCTTCGGTCATCGACTCCCGGATCTCCCAGTGGACGATATAGCGGCTGCAACCGTCCAACAGACTGCATTGATAATAAAAGGCGCCGCAAATGTTGAGGTACGAAATATCCACATGCCAATGTTCATGCGGCGCTAAAGGCTGAACAAACCCGGTTCCTTTCTTCGATTCCTTGCCATTCCAGCTCCGGATCAAACCGGCTGCTTTGAGTACTCGATAGGTTGTGCTTGGGCTGACCGCAACCAGGTTCAAATCCAGCATCATATAGGTCAGCCGGCGATAGCCTTCAGTCGAGCGCTGACAATGGAAGTCGATAATGGTCT
>QIEB01000113.1 GCA_003229495.1 Flammeovirgaceae bacterium | reverse complement strand
CTTTTCTTACCGCCCGCAGTACCAGGGATTGAATGACTGAATGACTGAAGGTTTCCGGTTAAATGCTCAAATGCTCTATTGATCTGCTGCTACCTAACACCCTAACACCCTAGCACCCTAACACCCTATCACCCTCGTCCTTCGTCCCCGTCCTTCTAAAACTGTGCCTTTACCCCAACCATAAATGACCTGGGCATTCCCGGTCGCAAGCCTGCAGGTCGCCGGGCGACATTATATACCTGGTCCGTAAGATTTCTAAGACTGCCGAATAGCGTAATATTTTTGTGTAAGCTATAGTTTGTACTGAAATCTACTACGAATTGACTGTCGGTACTTTCATTAAGAGGGATGTCTCCCTGGCCTGGTACCGTTCGTAAGGCACTTTGGAATTTTGAACTGAGATTAATACTAAATTTTCCTGATTCCAAACCGACCAATAAAGCTAATTGATGTTCTGGTAGATAAGGTAACTCATCTCCTTCCTCAACTGTGCCCCAGCCATCATTTTCGCTTTCAAACGAGTTTTGAAACTTACCTTCTGTTAAGGTGTAGGTGATTCCAACCGGTAAGCTTAAAGAGGTTTTAGCTGAGGCTAACAGGTCGTACTGAAGTTCGAACTCAATTCCGGATACATCGACATTACCACCATTGAATTGGTCAGTGGTACCTAGTCCTCCTGAAGCCGCCAAATCTGAACCTAATAAGTTGCTGTAGTCATTGAAAAACATAACACTCTGGATATAAAGTGATTTGTGTTGGTACCGGAATCCTAACTCATAGTTCACGCTTTCTTCTGGTTCCGTTCCTTCTTTGGAACCTGGTGGTGAAAATCCCTTGTGAATACCTAAGAATGAATTCCATTTAGAGTTGAACTTGTAGTCTACACCTACCCCAGGGATTACTACATTCACCTGGTTGGATCTGGTTGACAAGTCAGTTCCACTTCTATCTGGATCCATCTTGCCGTAGTCCAGTCTTTCGATTTTAATATTTTCGTATCGCAAACCGGGAACGATGGTCCATGCCCCCACCTGAAGATTATATTGAAGATAGCCTGCAAATGCATTGGCAGTCTCTACCCGATTACTTTCTGTTCCCGGTGTCCCACTTTCGGTCAACATCATCACACCATCCTCCATTTTGTACTGGTCAACCCACTGAAACCTGTCGATTTGATCCTGATGAAACCTGAGGCCTACTTCCAGATCACTTCTGATAGTTTCAGATCCGAAACGGAATCCCATAACCGTTTGTATTCCTTTAGCATAGTACTCGCGGTTATTGGCTTTCACATTTAAGGCATCATTGTTTGGTGAAGTGACACCGCGAATGATGTCAAACTCTTGACTAAATGTGACAGGGTCATCCAGGATCCTGCTGATACTGACCTGGTCTCCATTGGCAGAAGCCCTTACTTTATCAAGTTTATACCAATTTCGCTCAAAATCAGTACGGTAAACTGTGGTAGTTACATCCATAAAATTGAATGGTTGTATCTGGTGCCTTAGCATTAGCTGCCGTTGGGTGGTATTAATTACATCCTTTTGGGATCCTGAGTAGCGTCTAAAAGGAGTGGCATCAAAATCAGTATCTGTTAAGCCCAAATAAGTTTCGTTAGATTCTCCGGTAGATTGACCTAATTTAATGGTTAATGATTGAGGGACCTTGGCATCGGGGTTGGTATTTACCCTGACTTTTGCGACATAATCCTGCAAATTGTAACCGGTATCTCCGCCGTTATCGAGCTCCTTGAAACCATCAGATTGAGCCTGGTATGTCTCCAATGAGAATCCAAAATTCTTATAACTATCTCCAATGGTGGCATGTACTGTACGAGACCCAAAGTTGCCCCCCAAGATGCGAACTTTTCCTGAAAATTGATTAGGGATTTGGGTGCTGATGAAATTAATAGCCCCACCAGTGGTATAAGGACCGTATTTAATTTGGCTGGATCCTTTTCTTACCTCTACCCCTTGCATTCTGCCTGAGGTAGGAAAATAATAAGCAGCGGGAGCTGCATAGGGGGCAGGCGCCATCAGCACACCGTCTTCCATGATGGTGATCTTTGAGCTTCGCTCCACTCCGGAACCGCGAAGTCCGATGTTGGGTCGTAAACCAAATCCCTCTTCTTCCTGTATATTTACTCCCGGGATGTTCCTCAGTATTCGGTTAATATCACTATAGTTAAACTTGTCCAGTTCAGCGGGTCCCAGATAGTGTACAGATCCGGGTATATCCTGAATGCCCTGGTGACCACCGGAAAGAGAAGTGCGTTCTATCACAATTCCTGGAATTTCGATAAAGTCTTCTGTTAATTCCCAATGAACTTTTAAGTGCTCGCCCGGACTTATTAACACTTTCTGATATTGTTTTTGAAAGCCCAGGCTGGAAATTTCTAAATGATAGGTTCCACTGGGAATATCATTTAACAAAAACCTTCCTTTTCCATCTGACACGGTCCCCTGTTTCAGTTCGTCGAGAAAGATATGGGCGCCAGGTATTATATTGTTGGTGCCGGTCTCGGTTAAGCTCCCGGTAATGCTGGCAGTTTGAGCATTTATGCCATTTATTGTGATGGTGAATATCAGCAATATTAATAGTTTCCGCACCTTATGCTTATTTAGACTAATTTTAAATAGTGGTGAGTAAAGGTAGAAACAGGGTGGGATGTACACAATACACCATTAAAGGCATTTTGTGTCTAACAAAATTTGGTATCTAATACCTAATATTAGGTATTAAGCGTTGATAATTCCAGTTTTTACCGCATACAAGGTTAATTCCGACACGGACCCTAAAGCCAGCTTTTTCATGACGTTCTTTCTATGGGTGTAAACGGTATGGTGACTCAAATGTAACTTGTCAGCAACTTGGCGGGCGTTCATTCCACTAGCTGTCAATTGGACGATCTCTACTTCTCTCACGGAAAGTTCCGTTGGCAGGCACTCGTCCTCGGGGTCTTTTTTCAGATGTTTATCAAGAATCAGGTCCAACACCTTGTTGCAAAAGAACTTTTCACCCTTAGCAGCAGCGTAAATGGCTCCCACAATTTCTTGTTGGCTGCATTCCTTGGTCACGTATCCACTTATTCCTATTTCTATTACATCAAATATTTTAGACCTGTCGTTGTCGGATGAAATTATCAGGATCTTGGTATCAGGACTCAGTATTTTTACTTCACGCAAGTCACTAATTGATACGAAGTCACGCAGATTATAATCTACCAGTAGCACTTGAGGCTGCTCAGATTTCAAAATACTCCTTAGATCATCCAGAGAGTTTACTTCACTAAGAAGTTGAAGATCTTTCCTTTCTTCTATAAAAAATTTGAGACCAACTTTGGTCAACGCTTGTTTATCAGCAATGGCTACCTTAATGGAAGACAAAATTATTATTTAGAATGATTATAAATTGTTGCAATATAGTGGTGAAAAGCTAAAGAAGGAAATCCATGGAGGATTTATCCGGGGGATGAATAAAAAAAGATCTGCCCGGAGGCAGATCTTTTAGATTTTAATTTCCAGCCACTGCGGCTTCAGGCTTATACGAGAGATCGGGACGGATCCAACCGTCATAAGATTCGAATTTCCTGGTGATCGCCATGGTACGGTCCATGAGGTCCTTAACATCACCTAAGGTTTCACGAGTTTTTGCTTGTTGAGCATAAAATTCGTCGGCGCTTTTTGCCCATTGAACTACCATGATCAAGGGCTCGGTACCTAAACCGCCGGTGTATATGCGATGGCCTTGAGGAATATTCTTGGAGGTATAAAGGTCTTTCCATTCCTTAGAAATGGCTTTGGCCTCGTCCCATTTGCCGGGGTATACGAAGTAATAATCAAAATGCCTGAAATAAACTCCTTCTTCCACAATTTCCCCGCTATTATAAGAGAGTTCATTTGATAGATTCAACACGTAATCTTTATGAGTATCGTAAGTTCCGTCAAACCCTGACATCAGGGTTTTCCTGCCTTCTTCACCCAGTGCCTCATTGAGCGCTTCACGGAGAGGGTTACTATCTAAAGCAGCCATATTTTCAATGGGGCTTACATAAAGATATCGCATATCATTCAGCGAAACAGTCAAATACTCGGAACCCGTAGCGCCATGCTCTTCCAGTGCTCCATTAAATGCCTTGCTTGCCGTTTCATACTCTGCAACCATGCCGGGTTTTACCACATCTTCGTGAACAATGAATTTTTGGCTTTTTTCGACCTCCTGTGCTTGAATGGGTGTCAGGCACATAAAAAAGAGCAGACAAATAAGTATGCTCATTGGTACAATTGTAACTTTCATAGTTTTTAAGTTTAAGGTTAGATTCTAGTTGTATTTTGGGGTAAATAATTTAAGAAAATTACCGTACTCTTCAAAGCCAAACTAAAGAGTAATATTAGTTGAAAATCAATAGGTTATAACTATTTTTATAAAAAGGCCAACATATTGGTCCTGGAACAACTCATAATATGATGAAACATATATTAGCCCTGTTCTTTATTTTCTGGGTTGCTTGGCAAGGACAGGGCCAAATCCCGATTTTATTGGATACTGACGCCAACAATGAGTTGGATGACCAACATGCTATTGCTTACATGCTCTTCAATAGTGACTTATTTAAGGTGGTTGGGATTACCGTCAACAAAACATCCGGTGGTGGTGACATAAGCAATCATATGGCAGAAGCCCAACGGGTAGTGGACTTATGTGGATATGGAGAGGAGATCACTATCCTACCCGGCGCCAGTAAAAATTATAAGGAAATCTTACCGGATCTTAACAATGAGCATCATGATGGGCACGAAGCTGTCGATTTTATTATCCGGTCCGCACATGAAGCAGAGGGCCGGAAATTAGTTGTAGTTCCAATAGGGAGTTTAACCAATGTAGCGCTGGCACTTGAAAAGGATTCTTCAATTGCTCCGTTAATCAGGGTGGTTTGGCTGGGTTCAAACTGGCCGGAACCAGGCGAGTATAATCTCATCAATGATACCACCGCCATAAACAGCGTGATCGACAACCGTCAACTGGAATTTGAAATCTGCACCGTTCGTTATTCTGATTCATCCGGAACTGCTGCGGTAACTGCTTCTGTGAGCGAGATCAGGGAAAAAATGAAAGGTCTGGGTCCCCAACAGGAGATTGGCATACCAGGAAGACATGGCGGAGTGTTTTACAACTTTGGAGATTACAGTATTGAGCTCTTTGAGAAGATCGGTGATGAAGTCCGTGCTTTATTCGATGTATGTGCCCTGGCAATAATTAAAGATCCACGATGGGCCAACCCTATCAAGGTGCCATCACCACGTTTGGAAGGGGAGTCCTGGGTAGACCGCGGCCACATAATTCACACCATATTATATTTTGGGAAAACTTTGATAAGGAAGCCATTCTGAATGACTTTTATCGAAGTATGGAAAACCCGGCTGAGAACAGTGGGAACAATGGGAATAATTGAGCATTAGAACATTTGAACATTTGAACATTGGGAACAATTGAACATTTGAGCATTTGAACAATCGAGGAATTGAATAATGGAACATTTGAGCATGTGAACAGCATTACTGGTTGAAGGATATCCTACGACCAGTCGTCCCTAACACCTTGCCACCCTCGTCCCTAACACCCTCGTCCCTCGTCCCTCAATTGCCACCCTCGTCCCTAACACCCTCGTCCTTCGTCCCTAACACCCTCGTCCTTCGTCCCTCAATTGCCACCAACCAGCATTTCCAAATCCGTTTTTGACAATTTGAACAATGCCATTCTAGGAAATCTTCCGGAAATAAAGGTTGATCCTAGTACCACCAGCCCTCCATCTTTGGTAGTAGCAAAATCAGCCATTTGATAAGGCTGCCCAAATCCCAGGTACCGACTACCTAACAGGGATCCATTTGCCAGGTCATAAGCCAGTAGCAAGATTTGTCCTGTCTTAGTTTCTGTCCCATATATTACCGAAGATTTTCCAGCTGCATTAACCTTTTTAATTTGAAATTTGGCCTGTTGTGAGAGTTCGTCAAACTGGAATCCATCCAGGTCACCGGTCACTTCGATACCGTTAACATCAAGCTGGTATTTTGGGGTAATCTTGTTATCTAAAAAACTGTACCGTGCCATGGCAAACTCCGAACCGATCAATTGAGTAGCACCACTGATGGCATCCTCAACTCCCGGGCCGTTGATAACTCCTGTCTGAGAACCATCTGCTGCTTTCACAAATACCATAGAGAAACTATAGTTGTAAAAACCATTGAAGAAATAACTGTTACCAACCGAACCTGTTATAAAAGGAAGAGGCCTGCTGGTACCTATTAAATGTTTGATTATGTCTTCTTCCACGTCCTCGAAGGTATCGTATTCCTCCTGCCAGACAGCAACCGCATTGGAATTCAATTTGGCCAGTACTGTTTTCTGGTCTTCCCGATTGTAGCCTTGTACCACAAATCCACCACCATTAAGTGGTGCTGCAGCCAAAGGATATTGCAGTGCCGGTAAATATCCAACCTCGGAGAAAGATCCGGTTACATCGTTTACCTGTACCAGGTAGGTGCCCAGGTTCAATTTATCCATACAGAAGAACTGGAAATTTGTACCGGATGAAACCAACCCGCTCAGCGGATTGGAGTAGTTTTCACTGGGCGTTTGTTCCCATTCGAATTCCCCTTCAGAATCTACCTTGATTAGGTATACGTTAAGGAATTGTGTGTCACTAACTTTTTTCCCCCCTAATACAAGATATCCGCTATCTGCGGTCTGGGCTATGCTTATGGGAAAAAAAGCATCCGTATAATTATCGTTGTTATAAACCTTGGTGAAGACATCCTGTGGTTCTACCTGGTTATCCGGAATATCGCAAGCGACGGTTAATAAAGCAATGGCGAAAAAATTTAGCCTTCCTAACCAATTAAGCGGGAACGGAAAGTACCTGTTGAATATTTTAATCAATAAGTTCATACTACTAATAATCTTTATACTTAAGTGTAAATTGACAGCCCAGATAAATTTCAATATTTCTTAGTTCCAGGTCGTCTGTGACGTCGTAGGCCCCAGAGGTTAGGTAACTGTCATTAAACCGTGTTTTTACATCTACTATGTTATGAAGGCCGTAACGATAGTTTACCCCCAAAATGAACCTGACAGTGCCCAGGTCGCTGCTTCCGCTCATGCCTGAAGGACTGCTCCCCACATCCAAACTGAGACCCGCACCGCCCAAAATACCAGCACTGGACCTAATAAATAAATCATCCACCCCTATTCGTTGTGAAGTACTGGATAGCTCATCCAGGCCTCCGGCTGCTCCATCCTCAACCACAGTAGTTACGTTTTTATCTGCGTTGGTGCGAAATCCATAATAGCCACCAAGCTGAATAAATGGTTTTAGGGATCCCGTTTTAAAATGATACTTCAAAGCCACCGGAAGATCCATGTAGCTAACTACATGGTCAATATCATTGGTTACTTTTACAAAGCTCTGCAGGTTTTCGAATTGATTCCATTCATATGAAGTTTCATATCCAAATTTATAGGTGGTGTATCCTGGCTCGAACCCTAGTGAGATATTCGGACTCAGCGCTACCGAACCCGTGAGCCCAATATGACTTCCCATATTGCTATATGCCTTGTCATATATTTTACCATTGGTCAGACTGCTGCTTAAGTCGAGCGGAGTCACTACGGAATAACTTCGGGTAGCCTCCACATCACTTAGGTTTATGCCACCTTTTATTCCTAGTTGCCATTGAGGAGATTCTCCCTTGGCACTGGTGTTGGGGTTCTTGGATTTCTTATTACCTCCACCAAATAAACTGAATTTGTTGCTGTCCTTACGGGGTTTCTTCCCTTCTTTTCCAGCAAACTGGGCCATAGCGACTGAAGCAATGCATACCAGGCACAAAGTCAGGGTTATCGATCTAAGTTTTATCATGGTCTAAATTTTAATTAGCTTTTTAGCCGTGTCCAAAGGCCCCGCCTTTATTCTGTAAATGTAAGTTCCCGGCTTCAGGTCCGACAGGTCAAAAGTGAGACGATGTTCACCTATCGTTTGTTGCCCGCTGACCAGAGACCGAATTTTCCGGCCGCCGGTATCAAATAACTCCAAATCTACCATTAGCGGAGTATTGATATAATAGGAAAAGGTAGTTCGATCAAGCACTGGGTTTGGATAGATGCTATTTAGTTTAAATCTTTTGGCGATAAAATCATCCCGGGTGCTGGTTACCAATTTGCTAAACAGGTCTAATTTCTTGTCCAAAAACCCATCGAACAGGGTACGGACCATAGCTTCGTCCGAAGCTTCCATAAAATCGCTTAAAATCGTTGTGAAAACCTGTCGGTAATCTACTTGCATAGTAACATTATTGCCATCCAGGTTTAGTAGGTCAGGATTGGTGCCAATGATCCCCGGCTTCACTGCTTTTCCAAATACAAACATGGGAGCGGCATTGCCGTGGTCAGTACCAAAACTGGCATTGGAGGCAGCACGACGACCAAATTCAGAAAAAGTGGTGGTCACCACCCGGTCTTCTAACCCCAGACCCTGCAGGTCATTTTGAAATGCTTCCATAGCGGCAGAAATATGATATAATAATGCTGCATGATTGCCTAAAGTAGGGTCGTAGGACTCCACTTGACCTCCATGGGTGTCAAACCCGCCGATTTTTGCCAAAAATATCTTCGTTTTAGATCCCCCACTTAACATCCTGGCTATAAGCTTTAATTGAGGGGCCAAGGTATTTTTCAACCTACTAGCCGCTAAAGGATAGGTTTCGGGGTAGGTAACACTGGGAGTGTTGCGCCCATTGTCAAATACTTCTTTCAGCCGGTCCGCATATTGGTTGGAGTTGGCCTCGATGTCCATGATCCATTGCAGTTCCTGTCCATAATGAGTGTCTATCACGGAATCTGGCGGTAGGCCTCCTGTACTGTTTATCAGATCAAAAAATCCCTCGGGATCATTGGCAGCTACTGCTACCGGAATACCATTGTCCCGGTGAAAAGCCAGTGAAACGGTGGTTCCAATTTCCAAACCCAAAGGATCTGGCATTTCAGTGCTTGGATACGCGTCGGGGTAATTTGGAAAGCGGTAGTCCAAATAGCGCCCCACCCACCCTGAGCCAAAGTAGTCATCATAGTTGCCTCCCATGAACATAATATCCCGGCTTCTAAAATGTGAGCCATTGTGATTTTCATAAGATACGCCCTGTACGATAGCAGCTTTGCCCTGGTCATACAGGCTCTTTGTACCCACCATGTCAGGATGTAATCCAACCTGATCAGTAATATCCAAGGTACTGTCCAGGGGAATATAACCGCGGCTTCCATTGTCCGGTATGGCTATATTGGGTCTGAGATTAAAGTATTGTGCGTATTGGTCAATAGGGATAACCGCGTTCAATCCATCGTTGCCTCCGTGAAGCTGGATTAGTACCAGGACTTTCTCATTACCACTGGAAGCAGCCACCTGTTGCAGTTGCCCTTTGGCCAGCAGTCCTATAGGAAGCCCATTGAGTACCATAGGAGCTGAGGCAGCTATGGGTATTTTCTTGAGGAAACCTCTACGTTTCATAACTATTCTTTTTTGAAAAATTATTGAAGTTGATATTCTGGTGACTGCATCAGGGCATTGAACAGACTTTCTAACTGTGTTCGTACTGCCGAATCATCATTGGAACCCTGATAGGCAAACCATTCAGTGGTCCAATTGGCCATGGAAAGGCTATCCAGAAGAATATCGTTCAGAAAGTAGTCAAACCGCACGGTAGTTATGATCTCAGGGAGCAGGTCGTCTATAAGCTCCTGCACAATGACCTGGCCGTTGGAGGGATCAGAGATGTTGTTTTCAACATATGCTACTGCATCCAGCTGAAAACCAAAATTATCCATGCTGCTCATTAGCTGAGCCATATATTGATAGCGCCGTGCCAGTTGATTATGCGAAATCCAGTTACGATGGAAATCCGGATTTTGATGGTAAGCCGGGTAGCCAGCTACTTCGAATGGTTCCAGCAAATTCATTCCCTGTAAGTTCATGGGAGCCAAAATTCCATTATCTATGGAATCATAGAAGGCTTGGGTGCCTGAAGCTGGTAAAGCCACTCCATAATATCGCAATGTTCCAACAGCCAGTTCTAATGGAGATTTTATAATGGCGGCATGGCTGTCGTCCTGTACTATGGCATTATCCGAGTCGTAAAAGTGCTCACTTTGGAAAAGTTGCTGCAGCACAGGTAAGATATCGTAATTGTTGTTCCTGAAGGTAGTGGCCAATGGTCCAATAATGTCTTGTTCCACCTCTGGGGTGATTTCATAGTACATTAAGAATCGATATAGCTTTCGACAAATATGTCGGGCGGTTTCGTCCTGATTGAATACCATGTTCAATAGTTGGTCAAGCTCATCCAAGGTAGCAGCTACCGTGGCGTCTTCGCCAACCAGGGTATTAGGCTGAATGGTGGTGTTTTGAAATGCCTGGCTAAATGTCTTCACTCCCGCATCGTGAGCAGTTGCCACAGTGCCTCCGTCATTCCGTACATAACTGGCTGGAATGCCGGTAATTGGGTCGATGGTCAAAAATTCCTCATCATTGCGATAACCTGAAAACACCCTGGCTGCCTCTTTTACGTCCTGCTCAGTATAGTTAGTGTAATCACCGGCCCCGATTTGGAGGCCTTTTCCTATACTATAGAGTTCCAGGAATTCCCTTCCAAAGTTTTCATTTACATTATTCCTGTCATTGTCTCTTCCATTCAGAAAGACCATCATGGCATTGTCCAGGCATATTTTTTTGGTCAATTCTTTAAAATTGCCTAGTGCATAATACCTGAAAAGCTGGTTTTGATGGAACAAAGCACGTCTGCTGCCAACAATTTCTTCTTTGGTGGTAAAATGGGTATGATAGAAGAAAACCATTTTTTCAACAATTGACCGGCCAGAATTAAGCATTTGCCCAACCCACCATCCTTTAAAATTTTCAAAGTCCGCTGGGGCAGCAGGTACAGTTGTAGCTTGGAACAGTTCTGCCATAGCCTGGTTTGCGGTTCGTCCAGCATATAAATTGATGTACGACTTATTAGGTCCGAAGGTGGCTCTTCTGAGAATATGAGCAGACCTCCTTCTTCCTAAGGTTCCAGTAACCGGGTTCAATGAAGCCATATAAAGTTTTTTCTGATTAAAGCTTACTGTCCTAGATCTTAAGAGAGTAGATTTAGGTTAAAAAATATCACTATTCCGATAATGCCAAGGCGTTATCATTTGACAAAAAGTATTTAACGGATTAACAGTAAATGTGCCAAACTTTCATTTTATACATTAATGATCTGTAAATCAGTATTTTATAAAAATTGAATTTCAGTGAATCACCTCCGTTAATTCCAAAATGATAAAATCAAGGCATCAATATGATAAGATATACTACGTATTAATATTGTAGTCTTTCTAAGATCTTACATAGGTAATATATGGACGAGGGACGAGGGACGAAGGAGATAGGGTGTTAGGGTTCTAGGGTGTTAGGGTGATAGGGCATGGGAACAAGAGAATAGGGGAACAATAGATTAACGATTTGAGATTTCGAAAATCCATGGTTCAAATGCTCAAATGCTCAAATGCTCAAATGCTCAAATGCTCACTTGTTCAATTGTTCGATTGTTCACTTGCTCAAATGTTCAAATGTTCTTCTGCTCCCCCATTCCCTAGGATCTGATTCAATATTTTCAAGGTGATCAAATAGGTAGGCCTGACCCCACCCGGCCCAAGGCTGCCGGAGGCCAAAGTGGACCCGGAGATCAATGGATTGTCTGAAGCGTAGTATGCACATCGCAGAGTCACATCCTTTTGGATATTATTACGGATCTGTGAGGCTGCCTGTATGGCCTTATGAAAATGCGCCCCTTCCATTTCAAGACCAATGCAACTCCAACTGCTGCTCTTAAAATATTTGAGGATGTTCCGGTTTTGTAAAGAAGTGCCGAGTACCGTAATCATGGGACCTTCGAAAACCTCCAGATCTGAGCTTTTAAAATCTTTTGCTTTAAGCTTGTTTTCAATTGGGTAGTTATCCGCTGTGCCTTCGAATATGTGTGCGCTGGGGATCATGATATCTCCTTTGTTACCAGACAAAATACCCGCCTTTCCCATGATGGAAATGGAACTAATGGACATCGGAATAGGCTTGCCATCGATTTCTACCGGTCGGAGCAGTTCGTCCATTATTTCATAAGCCTGCTCGCCAAAAGCGTAGTCCATCACCAGGATCACAGGTTTTTCTCTGGTGACATAGTCCTCATCAAAAGTCAGTTCATCTGCCAGATGTTTCAAATCAACTCTGGACAAGTCAATTATCTGCACCGAGATATTGGTTCCAGAGGGGTCGTCAAGGAATTTGACACCATGAGATTCTGAATATGATCTTATTTTTTGATTCAGCGATGCATTTTTTGGCTTACTAAGTGCCAAAGCAGTTTGTTCGATGCCCTTCCAACCGCCGGGCATGTTTTTTAAAGCTGGAAAAGCAAAAATGCTGTTAAGTACACTATGAAGATTTGCACTAATGACGTGTAATGGGCGATTTGCCAGATCATTTTTCAGTATATAATCTTTTATTTGCCGCGCCCATCGGTCACCGTAAATATGATGTCCGATCCTTTCCCTAAGAGTAGCGGTAAAGCTGATGCTGCGGTCCCTCTCGTCCAGGGCTTCTTGCAACGCAAGTTTGCCAAGCCAATAAACCAGGTGAAAAAGCCCGTTGTAACTACTACTGCCTTGAAACCGCTGGTAAATCTTTTCTGTTTCCTGAAAAGTCCGCCCCAGAATGGTGCTGAGATAACTAAATGCTACCTCCCTGTTCCTGCTGGTAATAGACGCCCCACCTTCAACAATTTTTTCCATTTTGGCCCATTCACGTGTCATTCGCCCTTTTTCGTCCAGGGCCCGGTTCTTAATTTTTTCAGCTTCTATATAAAGGAATGTGAGGTGGGTAAGTAGGTCGTAAATTTCTGAACGACCACGGGTAATCTCGATGAACATCTGTTCATCATCGATGCGATAGCAGTTTCGTCGCCGCTTGGCCGGTATAATCACCTCAAAACTAGAACGTCCGTACCCCTCTTCCGAAGTTAATTTAATAAAACGGCACTCCTCAATCCCTTTGGGTAAACGTTCCATGACATAGAGCAGGCCCTCCAGTTCCACCTTGTCGGAGTCACTAATGCTTCCATAAATTTCAGGACTTAAGGTTAAAAGAGCTTCTCTAATGGAAGTACCTGAAACCC
>QIEB01000307.1 GCA_003229495.1 Flammeovirgaceae bacterium | reverse complement strand
CCTTTTTTGCTAATTTCTTAAAGTTTTTTACACCTAACTCATCGGCAATTTCTTTCAACTCCGAAAGAAGTCGCACATTCAATTCATCAATATTGTACATAAATAAAAAAAGGATTTAGTCCTATTGGGTTAGAAAATGATCGTTTAAGCTCTAAATGCTATGAATAAGTTAATCAGATTGATTTATTAATCTAGATATGACCTCAATAGCTGAACAGCCTTGAGTGATATGCAAAGATATTGCAATATTATACTAATGGTGCAAAATAAACAAGCATTGAATTAAATTTCTCTTTTATCATTGACAAATGGTTAGCTGGCAAATATTATCTATTATCCATTTTATTCATTTATTTTGTGGTCTTTACAATCAATATTATGCTTGAAATTACAACTATCAAGGATCATTTTGATCAGGCGGTAAGTGGTTTGATAAAAAGAGGCATTGCAAATGCTGAGAGTTTATTGTCTGAGTTAATGGATCTGGATAAAAAACGCCGGGAGACCCAGTCAAATTTGGATAGCGTGCTAGCTGAGGCCAATACAAAATCCAAAATGATTGGCAGGTTGATTCAGGGGGGAGAGAAGGAGCAAGCACAGCAATTGAAGGAGGAAACTTCAGTATTGAAGAACCAGGCGAAAGGCCTTCAGGACAAGCTGACCGCTTTGGTGGATAAGCAGCAAGAATCTCTTTATAATATCCCTAATATTCCTAACGGGAATGTACCTGAAGGATGTTCTGCAAAAGAAAATGAGGTGGTGGAAGAGTGGGGTGAATTGCCTTCTCTGGATGATGGTGCTATGCCACATTGGGACCTCATCCAAAAATATGACATTATTGATTTTGATCTTGGCAATAAAGTGACTGGTGCAGGTTTCCCATTTTACAAAGGAAGGGGCGCTAAACTTGTCCGGGCTCTGGCGAACTTCTGCCTGGATCAGGCAGAAGCAGCAGGATACCAGGAAATCCAACCTCCAGTGATGGTAAACGAGACTTCGGGCCTGGCTACTGGGCAACTACCCGACAAGGAGGGGCAAATGTATGCAATTTCAGATTCCAATTACTACCTGATCCCAACGGCAGAAGTTCCTATCACCAATATCTACAGGGATACTATCTTAGAAGTTTCAGACTTGCCAGTAAAGAACGTAGGATTTACCCCGTGTTTTAGAAGGGAGGCGGGAAGCTGGGGTGCTGATGTACGAGGCCTAAATAGATTACACCAATTTGACAAAGTGGAGCTCGTTCAGGTCAATCATCCTGAGTATTCCTATAAGGCGCTTGATGAAATGTGTAAGCATGTCAGTTTGCTATTGCAACAATTGAGGCTCCCTTACCGCATGGTAAATTTGTGTGGAGGAGACCTCGGTTTTACTTCAGCTCAAACTTTTGATTTTGAAGTATATGCAGCCGGACAGGACAAATGGCTGGAAGTAAGCTCTGTCAGTAATTTTGAAACCTACCAAACCAATCGGTTAAAGCTTAGATGCAGGGGTGAGGACAAAAAGAACTTTTTACTGCACACTTTGAATGGAAGTGCTCTGGCCATACCACGAATATTGGCAGCTATTTTGGAAAACTTTCAATACCAGGAAGGGATCCGTATTCCTGAAGTGTTAGTTCCTTATACGGGATTTGATGCCATTACACATTGAGAGATTCTGTATTCTTGGACCACTCCAACAACATAATGACTGATTTTGTAATAAGAAAAGGAACCAAATCGGACATTCCCGATGCCCTAAATCTGATTAAGGAACTAGCTGAGTACGAACGTGCTTTGGACAGTGTGGAAGTTACCGAAGATCAACTGTTAGCAGATGGGTTTGGATCTGCACCGGTTTTCGAATTCCTGGTGGCCCTACATAAAAATCAGGTCATTGGTTTGTCATTATTTTATTACCGATACTCAACCTGGAAGGGCAAAGGACTCTACCTTGAAGATCTGGTGGTTACCAAACCTTACCGTGGCAGGAATGTTGGGAAAAAGTTGCTACGGGAAACGGCTAAATTTGCCAAAAAAGAGGCCTGTACGGGGATGTACTGGCAAGTTCTGGACTGGAACACTTCAGCAATTGAATTTTACAAAAGCCTGGGGACCAAGTTTGACAGCGAATGGATTAACTGCAAATTGGATCAAAAATCGCTGGAGCAGTTTAAATGATCTCTGCCAATGGGTCGGGTAAAACTCCTAATCTCTTTTTGGCTTTTTGTTTTCTCATTCATTCGGTTTTTTTAATTCCCTTTCAAGTTCTTCAGCGTATGAGAGGTCATCGCTAGGACTTTAACTCTTTTTTGTATCTTTTTCAGATTCTTCGCTTTCCGGGGACCAAGTGTACGTTTACCATAATCGGTAAAATATTGGTGGTTGTCAATGAAAACAGTGCTCATATCCAGCCACTCAGATTCCGTAATAAAGTCTTTTTCTATGTTACTGAACTCAGAACGAAGCAGTTCTGCTTTCTCAAAATAGTGCCCACAGCTTAAATGATACAGGTCTGCATCGCACAGTACTTGTTGTGGCAGAGTCTTAGGGTTTTGGGGCAATTTGGTGGCCTCTATACAACCAATAACATTCTTGATATATTTTTTATCAACCCCAAGTTGGTCCAAGAATTTCTTTGAAAGTGCGATACTGTGGTTTTCGTGCTGTTCTTTGTTCTTGGTGTAGCCTATATCATGTAAATAAGCTGCAGCCATAACCACTTCAATTTGTTCTGTCTCCAAA
This sequence comes from Flammeovirgaceae bacterium, assembly GCA_003229495.1. Classification (GTDB taxonomy): domain Bacteria; phylum Bacteroidota; class Bacteroidia; order Cytophagales; family Cyclobacteriaceae; genus SZUA-3. The sequence goes on along the minus strand of QIEB01000307.1, from coordinate 5,209 downwards.
TTAGAATGAATGGCTATTTCTTCCGCTGCGGATACTACATCCAATGTATGTTGAAGGTTGTGATAAACGTATTGTTCAGGCAATTTATTAGTCATTAGCTCGACTACAAACTTTCTGGTTTGACCTAATACCGGAGAATTTGAATGGGAACCGTTGTATTTGTGATTCTCTTTCATATTTCGTATAATCTTAATAGCAAATCGGCGCTAAAACCATGTACACAACGTTGACTTTCTCATATAAATATAATTAAATTAAATAAATGTGACTGTTTACATCTCCCTGTAAATCATGAATGTAAGAATTGGCGGTGTTTACTTTTGGGCATTTTACATCATAATTAGTGCAGTTGCTTGTCAGTCGAGTGAATCGGACTACAATGCTCACTTCCAGCCATTTACTAAAGAGTTTGCTGATATTACCGGATATAATCTCCTGCAACCTTCTGAGACATTCATTTTGCCGGAGGTCTTGAGAGAAATCTCGGGTTTAACGGTGATAGGTGATACAGTATTGGCCTGTATACAGGATGAAATGGGAACTATTTTTTTTTATAGCCTGAAAGAACGAAAGATTGTAGACCGACTCAAATTTGGCGGTAGTGGAGATTATGAGGGTATTGAGATATTTGGGAACCAGGCATATGTTTTAAAAAGCAACGGCAGGATTTATGTGGTCTCGTTGAAGGATGCCACAACTATCACCTGGTCTACCCCTCTAAAAGCCATTAACAATGCCGAGGGCCTGGCATATGACTCTAAAAATAGTCAACTATTAATCGCCTGTAAGGGCTCTGGCGGCCTGAATGGAAAATCCATAGAGGGTAAGGCCATTTACGCCTATCATCTTAGCCAAGGATTTAATCGTGATCCCGTCTTCTTAGTAACCTCAAAGGATCTGGAATCCTGGAATGATCAACAGACAAACCCTATAAAACTGACTAAGAGAAAAAAAGCATTTATGCCCTCAGGCATCGCGGTCCATCCGGAAACCAAGGATATTTATCTTATTGCCACGGTAGGCAAGTTACTTATAGTGTTAGATCCCGAAGGGTTTATAAAACATTGCGTACCCTTGTCACCGAGGGTCTTCCGGCAACCTGAAGGTATATGTTTTACCACTGGCGGTGATCTGATCATTTCTAATGAGGGACCGTACGGCAGTGCCAAGATTCAATTGTTTAAAAGAATGACTGAAGGAATGAATGAGTCCCACAATAAAACTATGCCGTCTTTACTTCTTGCTGAACCGGTTTCCCCAAAAGCAATATTTCCTCTGCAATGATCTCAGAAACATAGCGTTTCTTACCATCCGGCCCTTCGTAATTGCGATGGATCAGTTTACCCTGGATGGCAACTTCACTGCCTTTTTTCAAATATTTATCGGCGATTTCAGCCAGGCCACCCCAGGCGACGATCTGGTGCCACTGCGTATCTATGGTTTTTTCGCCGGAAGCATTCTTGTAACTGTCACTGGTAGCTATTGAAAAATTGACTACATTTTTTCCGCTGTCCAGCAGTCTGAACTCAGGGTCTTTCCCAACCCTGCCTATCAATTGAATTCGGTTCTTTAAACTTTTCATGGTCCTTTCCTGTTTTGATTTCTGACCGTCAATTTAGCAGGGAGTAGTCCCATTTTTCGGGATTACATTTTAAAAATAATTACTAAGGTCTGGAGAGGATCAACATAGATAGAATTTCTCCTTTTTCGGGGATCAAATATTATCGACTTTGAATTAAGCCGCCTGAATTGGGACTATACCGCGGTACTTGTAAACTTTAAGATTGAAGTACTGTGCGAGGTATACTTTTAACCTGTCTTTGGCTAATAGCCCAACATGGTTTTCGGGTTTCAATATGGTCATCTCCAGCACCGTCCTGATGAAATAAGGTGAGCTGCCAAAATCTTCCATCCAAATTTCAAAGACTTCTGTCCAGTCATCCAGATACTTGTGATAATGACTTTTCCCGGAGAAGATAAATTCCAATTGATTGGTACCCACCTTATACCTATAAATCCCTGCTAGCTCCCAATAGAAATTGTCCAAATGCTCAATAGAAAATTTCTTACATTTCTTAATGGCTTTTATGGTGTCGTCCACAAGACCCAACGGATTGAAGCGAGTAAGATAAGTGTCCTTAACAACAGAGGCTAGGTTAGTAAGTAATACTTTTTGAGTATCGATTTGTGCCTCCTTAAGTATATAGTTCTTGTCTTGGGGGAAAAGTAGTTGACTTACACTCATGGGCACAAAGGAAAACAATTTCCCAGACCTTCCAAAATTCTATTTCAATGCTTTGGCTTCAATGGTGGGACCAAAGAACAGCGCATTCAAGAAAAGCTTGTTGGTCCCATACCAAAATGCCCTAAAGTTAGGATTATCGGTAAATGCCACTATTCGCCCTTTCCCTAAATGAGATATTCCAGCCGCAGGTGTATTCGTCAATTCTTCCAATTTATTAGCATGGATATACCCTGACATTAAAGGATTCGAGGTATACATTATGGGGTTAGTAAAGGGGTTTTTGGAGCGTTGCATAAACAATTCAGAGTTTCTAAATATTGGCATGGTAGAATGTTCCATTCCATAAGCCAGGGGATGCGTAAGGTCCAATTTTACTTTGAATATGGCGCCGCGTATTTTTTGGGCCCCAGTATACTTATTCCTTTCGCCATATGGTAATTGAGATATGGTATCTGTTTCATTTTTTTTAAATTGGAGGCTGCTAATTTTTGCATCGGTAAGCCATTTTGCCCCTGTTTTCCAGCAAATCACCTGCCCTCCATTTTCTATCCATTGTTTAATTTTGTCTTTTGCTGTATTGCTCAAGAAACGGTATTTACCACTTACCATGATCAAAGTATTAAACTTAGTAAGATCCAGACCTGTGAATTTGCGTTGTGATACCATGGTCATCTTTACATCAAATCTCTGATCAAGTAAATGCCAGACCTCACCCACCTCATTTCCACTGATACCATCATCGGAAAGCACTACTACTTTAGGCTGTGTTAAGGGTTTTATGCTAGGACTTCCCCAAGATTTTCCTCTGGTGCTAAATCCTGTAGATAGCGATCTTACCGCTAAACCATCATTTTCAGCGATAAATTGCATGAGCTGATAGATTTCTTCAGGGTCCAATTCCTGATGAGCAACCGGAATAATAACACTGCCGGGCGGCATTATTACCCCTGATTGCATAATCATGTTCTCGGTGGCAACTTTTACTCTCAACTGCTGATTGAGCAAATGATTTATGGCCCGGTAAGAGTAGTATTCCCTGCATTCAAAAACATAGGCATAGAGGCTTTTACCTCCGATGACCTGTCCCTTCGGAAAGCTCAAGTCCTCAATATATTCACCCAGTAATGACACCTGAAAATTACGCCTGTCCAATGCTTTGAAATCCAAGTTATAAGCAAGAGGCAAGGTCCACGCGGAAACATCGTAAAACAAACTGTCCTGGAAGTCAGTCCTTTGCTCAAATAAGGCTTTGATCAACCGATATTGATTTTGTCTAAGAGGGATAATATAACTATCCCGGGTGCTGAAATCTGTGCCGCCAACATTCAGGTCCTGACTAATATGGTAGACATCAATTTGATGTCTCTTTATCATGTCCAGAAAATGATAAACCCTCCCATGATCTCTGGATTGGAAGATATAGGCTCTGAGTTGGTCATTTTGGGATTCTTTAATAGCGCTGGAATAGAAATTCCTTTGGTGTTCTAAAAGTTCGGTACGTAGAGCCTTTGCTGCTTGCAGAGTAGATAAGGAGGTTGTGAACTGATTTTTGATGGCAAACGGGAAAGAAAGCGCCCCATTATCGGTATCCTGAAGATGTCCTCTGGCACTGGCTTGTTCAAAAAGTACCCCAATCGATCCGTTTATGTCCGGGTAGGTAGAGCCTTTACCATAATAAAAATCGTCATAGCTCTCCTGTGAATAGTAAAGTGACCCGATCTCGTCCAACGCTTCTGCATGGTATGCGGCAATGGAGGCGGTCAATTTATAGGTATTCTCAGGGGTAAGTGGATGATTTCTGGAGGGGACACCTGGTTGGAAGAAAAAGGTTCGATGAGCCCCCATTTCATGATGATCAGTCAAAACGTTCGGTTTCCAATAATGAAATTTCTTAATACGACCCTTTGACTCAGGGTGTTGCAACGGTAACCAATCACGGTTAAGGTCGAACCAGTAGTGATTGGTTCTGCCCTTGGGCCAGGATTCATTGTGTTCCAGGCTGTTGGGATTCTCATCCAGATTTTTACTGCGATGGCTGTTAACCCAACTGGCAAAACGATTCATGCCATCAGGATTAATGCTGGGATCAATGAGTATTATAGCCTTGTCCAATAATTCCTCAATTTCTGGCCCCTGTGCAGCAGCCAAGTAATATGCGGCTAGTAGAGAAGCATTGGTGCCACTGGCTTCATTACCGTGTACGCTGTAACCCATCCAGACCACCACAGGCATATTGGCGACCTCTAATCTGGCACTTTCTGAGGGTTCTGATAGTTGTAAATGTTGCTTTCTAATCAACTCGAGATTTTCGTGGTTTTCAGGACTGGTAAAGGTCAACAACATCAGCGGCCGTCCCTCGTAGGTGTGGGCGTAAGTTTCCATAGTGACCCTGTTAGAAGAGGCTGCCACGGCCTCCATATAACCGACCAATTTGTGGTGGCTCAGATGCCACTCTCCTACAGAATGCCCTATTACTGAAGAAGGTGTAGGAATCTTAGGGTCATATTCAATCTCTTGCGGAAGATAATATTGCAAGTCCTGGGACCACAAAGTACTACTCAAAAAGAACCCAAGACAAATAAATTTAATAATTCTTGCCATGTGAAATGATGGAACTATTTAAAGTTAGGTACTGTGAAAAGTAAACAATATATAACAAATAGCAAATGGTTTGCAGCAGATCAGTCCAATCACAGAGCTTCTTTTTGTTAGCTAAAATTTAATTAGTTAATTTACTCGAGAACGTGACCAAAAATGGACTTACTATTATGATAATCCCATATACTTGTAAAGAATGAATTCTACATGCATATAGCTGCACTCATTAATCACTAACCTAATACACTATGATTAGAATTTTACTTAGCAATCTATTACTTGGTGCTGCGATACTACTGAATACACCGGCAGTATGGGGTCAGGGATCTACCACCTCAAGCATGAACGGAACCATTACCGACTCAA
>QIEB01000511.1 GCA_003229495.1 Flammeovirgaceae bacterium | reverse complement strand
CCTGAGTCCAATACCGCCTGGTGTACATACATTCCGTACATACCTTTTCCACCAAATTGAGGTAAAAGTGCAGGGTGTATATTCAAAATACGATCTTGGTACTGCTCTATCAGGTACTCAGGAATTAACCAAAGGAAACCTGCCAAAATGATGGCATCAATATCCCACTGCTGCAGTGTCTCTAGTATTTGGTGTCCACTAATGAATTCTTCCCTGTTAAAAACTTGGTATGGAATATTATTTCTGGCAGCACGCTTTATAACGCGGGCATTGGCATTGTTGGTTAGTAGTCCTTTAACAGAAATGGAAGAATGGTTTTTGAAGTATTTAAAAATTTCTTCCGCGTTGGTGCCGTTTCCTGAAGCTAATATTGCAAGATTTGATTGATTCAAGACTTCTAATTTTTAAACTAAACCAACGTCATGCTGAAAATACCCAATAGCATAAATAACTTAAGGTAGCTACTTAATTGATTAAAGTGCTTGGTGGTATCAGCCATCCATAATTTATATACAAAAATCACCGCAGGGAATGTCAGGCCTGAAAAGAAATAGTATATCCTACTGCTTTCCATTTCTGCAGTCATTTGAATAAATATCAGGGTAAACAAAAAAATCAAAACAAATACCAGTGACTTGGTAGATCTTATACCCCAAATCACAGGCAAAGTCCTACAACCAAAGGTAGCATCACCCTTGAGGTCTTCAATGTCTTTTACAATCTCTCGAATCAATGAAATAAAAAAAGCGAATACTGCATAGATATAGACCACGGTATTCTCAGGTCTATAATGTATACCTACTATTGCAATGGCTAATCCGCTGAGTATTGCCACACTTAGATTCCCTATAAATGGCATTCGTTTTAGTTGATTGGAATACCCCCATAACCAAACCGACGCTCCCAGGTTAATCAATGCTATATTTAAGGACACGAGTAGTCCCGCTATCAGTCCCAGTACATTCAAGCCAGTATGGACGAACATGGCCACACGGCGTTTGAGAATGTTTCCCACCACAACTTTATCAGGTTTATTAATATAATCAATCTTTACATCGTAGTAGTCATTAATTATATACCCGGCAGCTGCGATCATTACAGTACCGACACAGACAAGGAAAAGTTTGAAATCACCTATATATTGCGTGAAGTATTTTGGAGGACCTACCAGAAAGATGGCGCTGAGATATTGGGAAACAGCTATTATTAACAAATTTGGCCATCGTACCAGTTTGAGAATCCCCTTTAGGGAAAAATTGGCGGGTTTAGAGTAGTGTATATCTGAACCATCCATGATCAAGAATAATTTTCTTTAAGCTGATCACTTAGCAACTTGTATATTTTACGGAATTTAGGTTCATCCCGAAGAAATTTCAGGTGGTTTTGAATAGTACGGTTATCGCCCCGTTGTGCAGGACCAGTTTGTGACTTGGCCGGGCCTATATCGAGGGCCTTGTTGACTGTTTCAACAATAAGAGCATCCAATAGCCCAAAGTCGATGTCATGCTCTTCAAGAATATCTTGTGCAATGGCTAACATGTAATTACTAAAATTACCAGCAAAAACTGCAGCAACATGTAATACCTTACGATCAGCGGAATATACGGTATAAACTTCTTTGCTGATACTGTGACCCAGCGAATGGAGGACTTTTTCAGTTGAATGGAGCAAGGCTTCGATGCAAATGGGTACCCCCTTCAGATCAACAGGGATACCTTTGGTAAAGGTCTGCAAAGGGTAAAAGATTCCTGAATTCTCATGATAATCCGACAGTGCTTCCAATGACTTGGTACCACTGGTGTGAGCAATAATGGCGTATGGAGGAATTTTCAAGCTGGCTGAAACTTCTTCAAGGACATCATCTGAAACTGCCACCAGAAATATCTCTGCTTCACTGTGGCTCAGGTCCAGGGAACTGGTGACATTGGTATCGTAAAGCCGTTGAGCCAGTTCGCGAGCGGTGCTTATGCGACGACTATAAATATCGGTAATACAATGACCGGCATCTTCCAAAGCCCTGGCTAGATGCCAGCCTACATTACCAGCACCTACAATAGCTAGCTTATAAAACTTAGACATACCGCAATGACCGTTTGAAATTTATTCAAGTCATTTATCCGTAGACCGCACAAACTCCCGGTATCTTCTTCTTATAGCAATAGCGTATCCTATCACTATTAATAGTGTACCAGACCAAAGGATATTAATAAAAGGTTTTTCAATAGCCTTGAGGATCACAAAGTCTTTTTGTGTAGTATAGATATCAAAATCAAAACTATCGGTTTCCGGGTTAATTTTTGAAAAAGCTACACGAACACCCAGGTCATTGATTACATCTGGAATCCGGGCGACTTGTTGATCGCGAATAAAAAAGATTGGTTTTAATAGGTACGGTTGATTTCCCCCGTCGACAGTAATAGTGGCCATGACGGCAATATCGTCATTTTCCAGGGTTATACCTCTTACTTCATGTACTCTGGTAACTTCGTCCAACTGCGCCACAAAGTCATTAATAAAAAATCGGTCTCCAATTTGAATGGTTATGGAATCAGCATGCTTCCATTCCCTGGTCTCCTCTTCGGTCATATACGGGGCATAAGACAGATGAGTATAAAGGTCTTTGGTAGCGGATCTTTTAATATCCGGAGAGGCTACTTGCCCCATAGAGGCATTTACCTGAATTCTTGGAAAAAGGGTAAAATCCTTGCCATTTTCTTGTTCATAACGAATCTTAAAATATATATTTTCAGGTGATATTTCCAGAGTGTCACCCTGTGCCTTCACAATTTTGCCATTTCGAACTAAGTTTTCTGCAGCTATCCAATGATAGGGATCATGGGTAGGAGTCAACACTTCCACCGGGACATACCCCGGAACACCTCGCGCTTCCACATTCCTGCCCTGATACAACAATGAGTACTCGTCCATTTGGCGCGGTTCGTTTAGGAACAGGATCATATTGCTAAGATTGAACTCGTCGTCCACCTCTTTGGAGATCAAGAGACCAGACTTGTTAAGAGATACTACTTTTGAGTATCCCGAGGAATACATGATTCCAATCAACATCATGGCAATACCGATATGTGCTATTGATCCACCCGACAAATGCCACTTCCCTTTTAGGCTCCATAGTATCTTGGCATTGGCAATTACCGAATAGATCCCAGCGGTAAGGATCACAATATAAGGGAAGTATGTTACCTTAGTGACCCACATGGTGATAGCGCTCAAAATGAGTGTCAGCAAAATAGGTCCCATTAAAATTTCTTTTAACTTTTTGGGATCCATTCTTCGCCACCAGAAGAACTGTCCTGTTCCGGAAAGAATTGCCAATGCTACCCCAAACCAAAGTTGAAACTTTGAGTAGTAGCTTGCCTGATCTGCAGGAAGTGCTAAGTTGGATTCGATTCCCAGGCCATTGAGTATGGAGTTATACACAGGAAATGAAGTAGCCAATAACACCTGAAATCCCATCAGACATAAGGTGGTAGCTCCCACAAAGATCCAAAATTCACGACTATAAGAAGATACTTCCTTTTTTGAAGTAGGAATCACCTTCCATCTTCTTACCATCAGAACGATCGAAAGAATGACATAAGCTAATAAATAGATCAGTAATTGACCGGAAAGCCCCAGATCGGTGAAGGAATGCACAGATGATTCACCCAATATACCACTACGGGTCAAAAAGGTAGAGTAAAGAATCAGAATAAAGGTAGCCACTACCAGAAGGATAGAGGTTTTTAGCGCGGTATTACTATTGTGGTATGTGATCATAGTGTGGTAAGAAGCCACCAATATCAGCCAAGGCACATACACGGCATTTTCCACTGGGTCCCAGTTCCAATAGCCACCAAAATTCAAGGTCTCATAGGCCCAGTAGGCGCCCATGAGGATGGCAACGCCCAAAATCATGGCGGAGAATAATGCCCATGGCAATGCCGGCCGAATCCATTCTTTTATTTTACCGGTCCACAAACCCGCAATACAAAAAGCAAAAGGCACCTGTGTGGTAGCAAATCCCAGGAAAAGCATGGGAGGATGAATAACCATCCAGTAATTCTGAAGTAAGGCGTTTAAACCATTGCCGTCCTCCGGAATAAAATCCGGATTTAGCTGAAATACCGGAGCATTTATCATGGCGTCTCTCAGCAGGATGAAAGGAGTACTGCCAATCTTTACATTGAAAATAACCACCCCCAGGATCATAGAAGTAAGAAAGGCTTGTCCCAGCGCAAAAATACTCATTACCGAACCTTTCCAGAGCTTATTGGTGTTAAGAATCACCATTCCTAGTACCACATTCCAAAAGATCCACAATAGAAAACTTCCTTCCTGTCCTTCCCAGAAGCAAGAGATCATATAGTAAACCGGGAGTTGCATAGAACTGTGACTCCAGGCGTAGTGGTATTCAAAATAGTGATTATATACTATGTAGTAAAGGCAAAATACTACAGAAACTACTGCGACAGCATGAACATAGAATGCTCCCTGCGCATAGGTGATCCACCCCTTTTTGTGCAGGTCATCAATTACTACAGATTTATAAAAAGAAAACGCCGCCACCAGCGACGACACAAAGGCGATAATTATAGATAACTGACCTAATTTACCAATAAGTGAATGTATCATATGCCTTGAAACTGGCGGGAGGATTTGCTATGAACTGATGCTTATCTCCTCTTCCTGATATTTTGAAGGACACTTTAGCAAGATCTTGTCGGCTATAAAGAGTTCATCGTGGTAGGCACCCACCACTACTACCTGTTCGGACTTAAGAAAGTCTATGGGCATTGGCTCCATATAATATACCTTCTGTTCCATTAAATCAGCATCCAACATAATAAAAGAAAAGGATAGCTTGTCCTCCGAAGTTTCAATGCCCTCTACCGAGCCGCTGGGGGTTTTTTTTAGGGTACCAACCACATGAATTTTACCATCGTTGCCTACCGAAGCCATATCAATAGCTTGACGAAAGGTCACATAGGAACTTGCATCTCCGGCTGTGGTCATTATAATACCAATGGCGATGGCGATTACCACAATTCCCAGAATATGTGATTTTTTCATTTTGGAGCTTATCAGAGGGTTGAAATTACTTAAAACTACCCCAAGTCGGTTAACAATTGGAATAAACTTTCTCTATTCTTTAACCTCTTTTTCCAACTTATTGATACGCCTATCTAAAGTGATGGCGTAAAGTATCATACCTAATAACACCGTGCTCAATACTGCCACCACCACGTATATTTTACCACTGGATCTGAGTTGCTCCGCCATTTCCACTTTGGTGTCTTCTGGTCCCGCATAGCTTTCCTGAGCGTTGGCATGGAGTGCGTAAAATAGCATAACAATTAAGAATAATTTTTTCATGATGTTACTGTTCAGAATATTTCAGATGGTTTTGAATTAATTGGATACGTATACCTAAAGTTGCTAACCATACACCCAGAAGTGTCCAACCAATTACTGCGGGATAAAACACTAACCGCAATCTGTTATCCAAATCGATATCACCAAAGGCGGCATTTCCGCCGCTCCCCGGATGCAGGGAATCGGTTAATCCAGGTAAAATATAAAGCAATGGAATAAGAGTGGCAAACGCCAATATATTGTATACAGCACCGATTCGAGAACGCTGTTGAGGATCTTTGATGGATCCACGCAAAAGGAGGTAAGCAAAGTAGATGAGCAGGACAATTGCGGCGTTATTTTGTTTGGGATCTCCACTCCAGGCAGACCCCCAGGTGAAATTCGCCCAAATCATTCCGGTAGTCACCCCCAGTACCCCGAATAGGATCCCGGCCTTAGCAAATTCAGATGCGTAGCAATCGTAACGCACGGACGGTTTTTTTAAATATAATATAGAGTATGCCGCTGAAATCAAAAGTAAGATCATCATGCCCAACCACATGGGTACATGGAAAAATGTGTTGCGAATGGATTCATTCAATATGTGTAATCGAGGTACTTCCATCAATAAGCCACCAATAACTGTGTATAAGAGCAGTAAAACGCATAGTATTTTCCACCAGAGCTTTTTCATACGATCAGGGCTAGCTTCTCCATATATAGGGGAACAAAATAATGGATAGAGTACAAACAATGGCATCAATCGAACAAATCACCGCTAGTTCATTGTAACTGTCAGACCACGCCAAGCCATCCAAGGCGTTCTTTGAAATCTTAATACTCATAAGCAATACCGGTATCAGAAGCGGTAATCCCAACACCGCCAATAGCGTTTGATTATTTTGCGCCTTGGAGGCGATGCTTGAAACCAGGGTCAAGGTGGTGGCCATCCCAATAGATCCTAGTATGATATTAACTATAAAAAGCCAGGAGTTTTGGACGGGGTTACCCAGCACCATTCCATAAAAGGCGAACCCAATTAAACCCAAGCCAATCAACAGTATACTATAATAGATCATCTTCGCTGTAATGATACTTTGACCACTGGCTATGGTATAGTAATAAATAAACTGTCCAGGGGATTCCTGTAAAAAACTTTTGGCCACCGCACTTATCGCGGTGAACAGTATAATAATCCAAAACAAAGCATTCCAGGTAATGGGGAGCAGTTGGTTGGACTGAAGGTTAAAGCTTAAGTAACAGATAAAAACCGTACTGGCCAAATAAAGTAAAATACCATTAAGGGCGTATTTTTGCCTTAGCTCAATGGTAAATTCTTTCTTCAAAAGCTCCGAAACCTCGTGCAGCAGCATTGGATAATTAGGTATCCCGTAAAAGTAAAGTACGATTGGCAATAATCCTTGATTTAATCAGGATTATGCATTGTATTGAGCGTATGGAACGGTACCTGAAAAATAAAAATAGAATCAAGAAGCATCTAGTGTTAAGTTAAGCATACTTTAGCCAAACCAAGTCTAAATTAACACTAGAACCCCAAACACAAAAAACTACTATTCAGTAGACTAGACTTATTGTAGGTAAATAGCTCAGGACCTGTGCCCGCAAAAACCTTTCCGCCCGCTGCTTCAACTACCGCCTGCCCGGCAGCAGTATCCCACTCCATGGTTGGTCCATGTCTATAATAAATATCAGCTTTACCCTCGGCCACCATGCAAAACTTCAAGGAACTTCCCCGGGAAATACTTTCCACCACCTGGTATTGGTCCAAAACAATTTCCTCTTCCGGGGATGGATGTGATTTGCTCCGGACAGCAATTCTGTTGGTGTCTTTATAATTGATCTTAATTTGGCGGGGTTCAGAAGCTCCTTCGGTCAAAAAGGCACCAGATTCGTTCTGGCCATAGTAGGTGACATCCACTACTGGCAGGTAAACTACTCCCAACACAGGAGCTCCATTTTCTATTAGCGCAATATTGACAGTAAATTCTCCATTCCTTTTAATGAACTCTTTGGTGCCATCTAAAGGGTCAACTAACCAAAATTGTTGATATTCTTTTCTCTCCTCATAGGGGATTTCAGCGCCTTCCTCGGAGATGATTGGAATGTCGGGATAAACCTTGTCGAGGTGTTCGACAATCACATCATGCGCTGCTTTATCGGCCAGTGTCAGTGGGGAGTTATCGCTCTTAAAATCCACTACCTGGGAAAATTCACTATGGTGATAAATATTTAATATGGCTTTGCCTGCTAATTTGGCAATTGATACTATTTTTGCCAATTGTATTTGGTGATTCATGAGTCTACTTTTGGTTTAATGACCCTCAAAGGTAGCAAATATTTGAAAAGTTTAAAATTATCAAATATTAATACTATTTTTGTGCCTTAATATTTACTCAATTTAATTTTTAACAAGGTAGTGGAACATATTTATCCGATTTTCGACACCATTCTCAATAGAGTGCAGAAGGAAAAGTTGAACCAACAGCGGGCTATAGTAATGGATGGTAGGACTTTCTGGTTCCGGAAAGAGCACCCTGGCGCGTTCCTTGGAAAATAACTTATTTGAGATGGGGTATCTCACTAAACTTTTGGACGGTGACAACCTCAGATCTGGCATAAATAACAATCTTGGATTTACTGATGAAGATCGAACTGAGAATATTCGAAGAGCGGCCGAGGTTTCTAAACTGTTTGCCGATTGTGGAGTAGTTACCATTTGCTCGCTAATAAGTCCTACTGCCGCTATCCGTTCCATGGCCCGAGAGATTATTGGTGATGACCTTTTTTACGAGACCTTCATAAATTGCCCCCTGGCAGTATGCGAACAAAGGGATGTAAAGGGGTTGTATGCAAAAGCCCGGAAAGGTGAGATCAAGAAATTTACGGGAATTGATGCACCCTTTGAAGATCCTGTTGAACCGTCATTGGAAATAAGGACGGACCTTCACAGCATTGAAGAATGTCAGGCCCAACTATTAGACCAAATCCTCCCAAAGATCAAACCTCAATAGATTTTATTTAAACATGTATTCGTACAATCTAACTCACTTAAAGCAACTGGAGTCAGAGGCTATATTCATCATGCGTGAAATCGCCTCACAATTCGAACGCCCGGTTTTGTTATTTTCAGCTGGAAAGGACTCCATAATTATGCTGCGGTTAGCACAAAAGGCATTTTGGCCGGCTAAGATCCCATTCCCTTTGATGCACATCGATACCGAGCACAATTTCCCCGAAACCATAGCATTTAGGGATAAATTAGTGGGGCAGGTAGGGACCCGTTTAATAGTGAGAAGTGTACAGGATTCTATTGATCAAGGCAGGGTAGCAGAGGAAAGCGGAACAAGTGCCAGCAGAAACAATCTGCAAACTACCACCCTTTTAGACGCCCTCGAAGAGCATCAGTTCGATGCAGCTTTTGGCGGTGCCAGAAGAGATGAAGAAAAAGCCAGGGCAAAGGAGCGTTTTCTTTCTCACAGAGATGAGTTTGGACAATGGGACCCGAAAAATCAAAGACCAGAACTGTGGAACATTCTGAATGGGAAGAAGCAACCTGGTGAGCATTTCAGGGTATTTCCCATAAGCAACTGGACAGAAATGGATGTCTGGCAATATATATCATTAGAGGGTCTAGAGATCCCCAGTATTTATTTTAGTCATCAGAGAGAAATATTGGATCGCAACGGAATATTATTAGCTAAAAGCGATTTTATCAATGCACAGGATCACGAATCTTTCAACGAACGTACCGTAAGATTTAGGACAGTGGGTGACATGACCTGTACCGGGGCGGTAGAGTCTACAGCGAGTAACGTGGAAGCAATTATTCAAGAGGTAGCATCGGCTTTGGTGACTGAAAGAGGGGGCCGGGTGGATGATAAGCGATCAGAAACCGCTATGGAGGATAGGAAGAAAGAAGGCTACTTTTAGAACAGTAGAACAGGGGAACAGGGGAGCAATAGAACAGGGGAACAATAGAACAGGGGAACAGGGGAGCAATAGAACAGGGGAACAATAGAACAATAGAACAGGGGAACAATAGAACAATAGATTAATAGAACAATAGAATAATAGAGCAGTAGAACAATAGAGAAAAGAAATGTCCGATAATAATATCAGTTCCGAAAAGTATCTCAACATGGACCTCATGAGGTTTACCACCGCCGGTAGTGTGGACGACGGTAAAAGCACTTTGATTGGGAGGTTACTGTTTGACTCAAAGGCGATCTTCCAGGACCAGTTGGAGGCGATTGAGAAGACCAGTGAGAAAATGGGTGATGGTTATGTTAATCTTGCATTGCTTACCGATGGGTTGAGGGCTGAACGCGAGCAGGGTATTACCATCGATGTGGCCTATCGTTACTTCGCTACTCCAAGAAGGAAGTTTATTATAGCGGATACCCCAGGTCATATTCAGTACACTCGTAACATGGTTACCGGGGCTTCAACCGCTAACCTGGCCATTGTGCTGGTGGATGCCCGGCATGGGGTAGTAGAACAGACCAACAGACATGCTTTTATAGCTTCTTTATTGCAGATAAAGCACCTGGTACTTTGTGTTAATAAGATGGACCTGGTGGATTATGACCAGG
>QIEB01000515.1 GCA_003229495.1 Flammeovirgaceae bacterium | reverse complement strand
GATTTTTTCTATGGCATGGGTAACCAAACAGCCTTGGACGAAGAGGCAAGAGATGAAGATACCCAATTTTACCGGGCAAGATATCAAGATGGACGTGTTGGATTAGGCATACGAAATACCTCGAAGAACGATTTTCACACCATAAGATTTGGAACATATTTACGTACTGTAAATATTAAAACAGAGGACAATGATGACCAGCCCAATCGATTTATCATTCAGTATGCGGATCTAATTGATCGTGGTTCTGACTCTGAATCACCATTATTGGATATGAGAAGAAACTATGTTGGTGGCACTGTCAATTATTCACTGAACACCAGGAATTCTGACATTTTTCCCACTAGGGGGATTAACTGGAATATCGGCGGCAGAGCAGTTTGGCAAATCGGAGATGAAACCAACACTTACCAGAATATTAGTTCAAGCATTTCAACTTATTTTTCATTTGGAGGGTCATTAAGAACTACCGTAGCATTAAGGGCTGGAGGTTCAGCTAACTTTGGTGACTTTGAGTTTTACCAGGCACCCCGATTGGGAGGGTTTAATACCCTAAGAGGTTACCGACGTACCCGTTTTGCAGGAGACCAAGCCGTATACCAAAATACAGAATTAAGGATCAGGTTGGTCGAATATAGAACGCCATTATTCCCAGGCAGTTTTGGAATTACGCTCTTACACGATATTGGCAGAGTATGGACGGATAATGAAGATGACTTTCTGATCGATGATGAGAAAGCCAAATGGCATCGGGGATATGGCGGAGGTATATGGATTGCTCCGTTGGGTCAGGCGGTTATCTCATTTGATTATTCGAAGTCAAATGATGATGAAGAAGGAATATACATCCGCCTAGGTTTTCTCTTTTAAAAAATGCTTTTCTACTTCTTTTAACTTACTTTCCTTACCCTTGACTTTTATTTTGAATTGGAATACTGAACCCAAAAATAAATTTCAAGCGAGTAAATCTGAGTTCTGCGGAGTCCTCATCATCAAAAATGGGCTTGTTGTCCCCGCCGGGTAGGTTCACGGGCCGGCCTATGGTTTGATCACCAAATGCATACCCCAATCCCAGGGTAAAATTCACCTTTTTCAGGGTAAAGGAACCGCCTCCGGCAAAATGCATAAAGTCAGTTTTAGTAGCTGCGTTGTTGGTAATATCTTCGGTTTCTAAAAAGTTTGTAGCGTCGGATTTTACTGCTGAAAAGTCAGTAGCAAAACTAGCATAAACAGAAAGATTGTCTTTTAACTGTATATCTACTCCTACACCAAAATTTAGGACATCGTTAAGGTCGTCTATCACTTTTATATCAATCAGCTCATCATCACTTTGTCGCATGAATGGTTCGGGATCTAACAAAGTATACATACTCACTTTTTCATACCATTCAGCACTGAAATGGATGGTGGCCTTTCCCACGCTGACACCGGTTCGCCCAAGGTGATCTAAATACTGCATCAATATCTTCCTGGTAATTACTTGAAAATACTTTGTCCAACACGCCATCGCCGTCAATGTCCACACCAGTGAAAAAATCTTCATACAAATAAGATCCGTTGCCTGAAATATTGATTCTGGGAGTGGTGATGACCAGGCCTAATGTCACTGGGGAAAAATCCAATGACATACCGCCTTTCCACATTAGTCCAAGATTATCCATCTCGAAATCTCGATTTCGATTGAATATGGTAATAAAATCAGCACTGGTAAGTGATTGAAACCGGACACTAAAAAGGTTGGATTTACTTCTTTGCGTTAAAAAATTACTAATCCCAAAACTA
The DNA here is from genome assembly GCA_003229495.1 of Flammeovirgaceae bacterium. Lineage (GTDB taxonomy): Bacteria > Bacteroidota > Bacteroidia > Cytophagales > Cyclobacteriaceae > SZUA-3. The sequence goes on along the minus strand of QIEB01000515.1, from coordinate 7,616 downwards.
ACTTTGTCGGAGGCTTTAAAAGACCAGGTAACACCAAACCATTCTTCTTTTACATCGGTGAGAATTTTTACTTCACCGGTTATTAGCTCAGGTGCGGTAGGGGTAGGAATCTCCTGAAGAGGTACCTGGGCTCTAACCAATACATCGAACTCAGATTGACGACGAGTGAGTAGAGAGAAGGCGATACGGTGTTTTGGCAACGACTTCATATTAAAACTCACTGCCAGTAATTCGGGAACCCCGCCAAAATTGCTGTCTTTCAGATCTCTGTTTTCACCTAAGGCATTCTCAAGTGTGATGGTCTCTAATTGATAGACCTTAGTACTTAGGAGAAAGGAAGGGTTGTCTATCATGACCAAACGGCCAGGGTTGTAATATATTGCCCCAAGATCATTCACACTGCCAATCACTACTCCGCTCAACAAATTCGAAGTGGTACCGTATTGACTACTCCAGTAATGGCCGTCTTGGGCATTAGTAACTCCTGTGCAAAGACATATGGCTACCACTAACTTTATTCTGAACATGTGTTTTGACATATCATTGATGTTAAATTAAGTAGTTAAGCAAGATGAATCTTCTCCACAGAAATCTGGATCGGCCTAGAAAAGTCTATTAGAATACACTTGTTTGACATCATCTTCTAAAGCCAGTACTTTCATCCATACTCCTCCATCATCATTATTGTAAAACTCAAGCTGAACATAACCCTTGTAATTAGTAGCAAATTCCAGATTGTTCAAGGCAGTTTCAAATCGGCTCCTTTTCCCCATCAGCTTCCTGTCAGCCAAACGATTCTCTAAGGCGATACTCAGTGAATCTGATGGAATATTGCTTTCAATAATGTGATTTGACTTGCTGCCGGAACCACTAATGATCTGTGTAAATTCATCAAGTTTTATATACTGAATGGAGTGATCATGTCCGGCCGCATAGATTACTTTTACTCCTGAGGGTAAGTTAGGCACAATTTCATTGATGAATTTTCGGTACTTCTTACGATGAAGGTCCTGGGAGGCTACAAAGAGCTTTTCGTGACCGTGGTCACCAACGGTATACATGGGGTGGTGGGCAGCAATAATTAAATATTCATACTTTTCAGACTGCTTCAGAGCATTCCTTAGGGGTTCCCGGAATAGCTTTTGGATCTTTTTTCGCTTATTGATTTTCTTAATGGCCCATTCCGAATCCATGGCAATTAGACCGATTCTTGGATCTAATTCTATCAATGCTACCATGTCACCCGCTTGATCTACTGGCCTGTAAGCGATCTCTCCTTTACTTTTTTCGTTATAACTGCTGATCAGTTGCTGTTGGGCTATGATCCGCTTAGGAGATTTGAACACTTTATGGTAATCGTGATTTCCGGCAAGGAAATAGGCTCGATGGGAATAGTCTACCAATTCATTGAGGTGTACTTCCAACTTGGCTTGAGCTATTTTCTTTTTATCCCCTGACTTGTATGGGATTCCATTTGGATAAACATTATCTCCCAAAAAAAGGACCGCACTTTCTGTTTCGTGCTTCAGTAATTTTGAATAAAAGTGACTGTTTACTGCTTTAGCACAATGTGGGTTACCGGCATCTCCAAAAAGGAATAAAGTGAAATCTGGCTTGGTTGAAGGTGCTGAACTACCTACTGATCCATCTTTGTAAAACAGCTGCTTCATATTCCCCTTTTTTCTAATGCAATCGGAAGTATCTAGCTGTATTTTTTCCTGACCGCAGACTGTACTAAATGGTAGTAGGATTATTAGTAAGCTAACTTGAAAGAAAGCACTTCGTATTTGCATGTTGGGATTTGTTATTCCGGAAGTCTGATAAATTCACCTAGGAACAATATAACAGATTGCCCTAATTAATCCAAAATAGCCCCGTTGGCCGATGTGGCGGAGCCATGCTTGATCATACTCTTGAACTTTACTCTCCACTGATATTTCTGTATCTTACTTTCTCAAAGCCTATGTTATGCCGGAACAGTCTCGCCAACTCGCTGCCATCATGTTCACCGACATCGTCGGATATACGAAACTGATGCAGCAAGATGAAAAAATAGCGATCGAAACCAGGAAAAGACACCGGAAAATATTTAATCGGATTACCGGGAAATACCAGGGAAAGATCCTGCAATATTACGGGGATGGTACGCTTAGTATTTTTGGCAGTGCCATCGATGCGGTGGAGTGCGGCATTGAAATGCAAAAAGAATTTCAAAAAAACCCCAAAGTTCCGGTAAGGATCGGGATCCACACCGGAGACGTTGTATTTTCCGAGGATGAAATAATCGGAGATGGAGTAAATGTTGCTGCCAGGGTAGAATCTCTGGCAATTTCAGGTGGCGTTTGCATTTCAGAAAAAGTATATGATGAGATCAAAAATCAAGCTAAACTCAAAACCCTCTCCATGGGGTATTTTGAACTGAAAAATGTTGAAAAGCCCTTAGAGATTTATGCAATGGCTAATCCGGGGTTGACAGTTCCCGAAAGGGAGCAAATGCGAGGCAAAACCAAAATTCCAGCCCCAGAAAAGACCTCACACGATGAAGGTGGGGATTCAAAAAAAATCATTAAGACCGGAGCAGTTATGCTGGGGATACTCCTGGTTGGGTACCTCCTTTATCTATTCGGCCCCACTGTTATTGAGACCCTTGAGAGGCCTAATGGAACCGAGCTGGCCGCTGAACAAGCTTTGGACAAATCAATTGCAGTGCTTCCTTTCCGGGATGACAGCGAGGGCAGTGACAACCAGTACTTTTGCGATGGAATGATGGATGAGATTCTGAGTCATCTGCAAAAGATTGCCGACCTAGGTGTTAAATCAAGAACGGCAGTGGAACCTTACCGGAATAGCACCCAAAGTTTTGCTGCCATTGCCCAGGAGCTGGATGTGGCCTTTATTCTGGAGGGTGCAGTCAGAAAGTATGGAGACCGGTTTCGGCTAACCGCACAGCTTATTGAGGTTGAGTCCAGAGACCACCTGTGGTCTGAAAGCTATGACGGAATATTCTCCGATACTATTTTTGTGGTTCAAAGCCACATTGCCAAGAAGATAGTTTCTTCGCTCAATGTGGTGATCACCCCGGAAGAGGAAAATAGAATTGACAAAATGCCTACTACGGATATTGCAGCCTACGATCTCTATATTAGGGCGCAGTATGAGAGGATGAATTACCGGTGGACATTAGAAAATAAACATCTGAAAACAGCACATGATCTTTACGATAGGGCCCTACAGATCGATCCAGAATACTTGATGGCCATAATAGGAAAAGGTGGAATATTCTTCGCACAACAAAACTATGATTCAGCAATTGCTTATGCGGAAAGGGCGTCAGTCCTTGATCCCGAGTTCAACCGTGCATATGGTTTGAAGGGGGAATGTTACTTTATTATGGGTGAGAATGATCTTGCTATAGAGAATTATTTAAAGGCCATCAGTTTGCCTCCCAAGGATGGTTTTTGGTTGTGGTATCATGTGGCATTGGGACGGGCATACAACAATCAAAAAAATGGTATAATAAAAGGTTTACCCTATCTCAAAAAGGGACTTGAAATGCCCAGTGATGATTTGCCAGTAGTATATGCAACCATTGGATGGAGTTACTTAAATATTGGAGATTATGAAAAGTCTGAAGAATATTTTAAAAAGGCCCTTAATTTACAAGTCAGTTGTTATGGTATTAGGAATTACAGCTGGTTGATGCTGGTTCAAGGAAAAGCACTACAGGCCTTTCAATTTACCGATTCAATTTGCAAGGAGATAGAATGCGAACGGATCTGTAATGGGTTGCTATTAAAAGAATCGTCCTTGCTCAAGGAGTTTGAGCAAGCCGAGTCATACTATTACCAATGGGAAAAGGCCAAACCAGTATTTGACACTTTTCAAGGTATCATAGAGTATGAAATAGGCTATGTCTATTATCAACTGGGGAAAATAGAGGAAGCCGAGAAAATTTTTAATGAACAAATTGAAAAGCTACAATCAAACTTGGACCAAGAAGAAAGATTGGAATATCTTTTACTTTCCGGGATATATGCTCTTCAGGGCAAGAGCAATGAGGCACTAGAACACCTGGCTGAATATGCGAGGGGAGGATTTAACTGGGGCTGGCATGACTTTATTTTAATCGATCCATTTTTTGAAAACCTCAGGGATGATCCCGAGTTTCAGGCAATAGTGAAACGTGCCCAGGATAAAAAGGCAGGATTAAGGGCGCAGGTCAAGGAGATGGAGCAACGGGGGGAATTGGATCTGTAAAAAATAGGCTCAGCGCAAGATTTTAATTTATTTTCTTACATTAGATTAAGAAAATTCTACTTATGGAATCTGATTTGGTAAGGGAAACTAAGCAGTATGTAAATACTGTCTTTACGGAAGAGGTCTCTGATGATTTATACTTCCACGACCTTGTTAACGCCGAGCAGGTAGTTGCTGCTTCAGCTGAGATCGCCGAGGCTACGGAACTGAATGAAGAAGATACAGAACTTGTACTGATTGCAGCATGGTTACATGACATCGGCTATGTTAAATCATACCAAGATCATGAGGCGCGCAGTAAAAAATTGGCAGGCGAGTTTCTGGATGGAAAGCTGCCTGAACCAAAAATTGGAATTATCCTCAACGCAATTGAAGCCACCCAAATTCCTCAAAAACCAAAGGATACCATAGCACAAATATTGTGTGATGCTGATTTGTATTATCTGGCTACAGATCAGTTTATGGCTAAATCCTTGTTGCTGAAAAAAGAGCAAGAAGCGCATGGAAGCAGTGCTCTATCGGAAAAGGAATGGAATGCTGAGACCCTGCGGTTTGTACACACGCATAGTTATTTTACTAATTACGGCAGTTATGTGCTAACCAAAAAGAAGGAAAAAAGCATTAAAAAGCTGAGAAAAGAGAAGGTTGAGGAAATATCTCAAAAATATGTAGATCAGTTGCAGACCCAGCTGGTTAAGCTCAAAAACAAATTGGATAAGGAGCAAGACCTGAAGCCAACCCGGGGAATTGAAACCATGTTTAGGATTACCTCCATGAATCACCTGACCCTAAGTGGGATGGCCGATAATAAAGCCAATATCATGATTTCGGTCAATTCCATAATCCTATCAATCATACTTACGGTTCTGTTCAGGAAGATTGAGGACGCGCCTCAATTGTTGATTCCAGCATTTGCTCTCACCACTTCTTCAATGATAACCATCATATTTGCTATACTGGCTACCCGTCCCAGTATATCAAAAGGGAAATTTACTGAAGCGGAGATTAAAAACAGGAAAACCAACTTGCTGTTCTTTGGAAACTTTCACGGAATGGGGCTAGACAACTATCTATGGGGTATGAATGAAATGATGAAGGATGGAAACTACCTGTATAATTCTTTAATTAAGGACATTTATTTTCTTGGAGTGGTTCTTGGCAAGAAATATAAATTCTTAAGGATATCCTATACCGTCTTTATGTACGGCCTTGTGATATCTATCTTATTATTTTCACTGGCTCTAATCTACCCCTCCTTATTGGCTATTTATTGAGTATAAACCCACAATAAAATTTATCAGGTTCCAAGCCAAAGTACACTTTAACAGGCTTCCGGGTCCCTATGTGGGCTTGATTCGAATCACATTTTCCACCATCGATTGAGCCAGTCCTAAGTAATTATGTGGATCCAGTAATTCTTCAAGTCGATCCGAAGAAATTGATTGGGCAATCAATGGTTCTTCCAGTACCGCCTGCATCAGATTAGTTTTGTTTTCGATCACTTTCAAAGCTAGTTGGTGCAATAGATCATGTGCCTTTTGCTTGCCTATTAAAGGCGCTAGTTCCATCATTAAGGCCTCAGATAAGATAAGGCCATTACTTATTTGAAGATTCTGAAGCATTCTATCTTTGTGAACCACCAGGCCATCAAGAAGTTTTTTGGCATAAAATAATGCACCGCCTGCGTGCTTAAATACCTCTGGTATTATCAACCATTCCTGTGCCCATGGACCAGATGCTCTTTCATGATCTTGAACCATTGCTTCCATCATGCCAGCTACTTGTTGTTTTACGATTTTTGCAGACACAATAATTTTCTGAGAGAAAATGGGGTTTTTCTTTTGTGGCATAGTGCTGCTTTCACCACGGCCCGGTGCTGAAGGTTCGGATAACTCGCCCACTTCCGTTTGTGACATTAGCAAAATATCAGTGGCCATCTTGGCCAGTGAACCCGTTATCAACCCGAGAAAGCTAACTGTCTCAACTAATGAGTCTCTTGATGTATGCCAGGCAATCTCGGGTATTTTTAATCCAAGTGCAGCACCAAGTGCGGTCTGAACCTTGAAGCCATGTTCTTTCAATGAGGCTAAAGTACCAACAGCACCTCCAAATTGTAATACCAAAACTCGCTGTTTAATTTCAGTCAGTCTTTGCTTATGCCTCTTAATACTGGATAGCCAGGTAGCTACTTTATAGCCAAAGGTAATAGGCAAAGCCTGCTGCAGTTGGCTACGACCCGCCATAATAGTATTGATGTGTTCTTTAGCTGTTATGGGAAGTCGTTTAATGAGGGTATCTAAATCCCTTTCTATAATTTCAAAGGCCGCTTTTATTTGCAATACCACAGTAGTGTCCATAACATCCTGGGTGGTAGCTCCAAAATGAATGTATTCAACTAAATTGTTATTGGCTTTTGCAACCAATTGATTAATGAGGGGCACGATGGGGAACCCAACATGACTGATTTCCTTCCGGTACTTTTCAATATCGATATTCTCAATGATACATATCTCTTGAATGAGTTCGGCAGCCTCTTTGGGAATTATGTCGAGTTCTCCCTGAACATTAGCCAGGGTTTTTTCTATGTCTAGAAATGTCTGAACGGTATGCTTATCGGAAAATATATCTCTCATCTCGAGAGATTCAAAAATATCTGTATATAGAGGAATGCCCATCTATTACATAATAACTAAACAAGTCATGATAAAGCTATTTTAATATCTGGTCGCAATCAATCATCTTCATTTCCTTGAAAAGCATTTCATTTTCACGATAATCAATAGGGACATCAATTACATGTACACCTCCATGAGATTTCGCATGCTCCAGTGCTTCGTCAAGTTGAGCTCCGTCAGTTATTTTTATTCCGTGGGCGCCAAAACTTTCTGCATATTTTACAAAATCAGGGTTTTTGAAATCAACTCCGTAAGAAGGAGGCGTGAAACCCATGGATTTCTGTTTCATTCTGATCATGCCCAGTCCATTATCATTAAGAATAACAACGATAATATCAAGTTCCAGACGAATAGCAGTTTCTATTTCCTGGCTGTGCATCATAAAACCACCATCACCTGTAACAGCCATTACTGTTCTATCCGGATGGACCAGTTTGGCAGCAATGGCTCCCGGGATACCCGGCCCCATACTTCCAAGGGCATTATCGATAATTAAAGTGTTTGGCTCATAGGTTGGATAGTTTCTACTAAACCACAGCTTATGCACGCCATTGTCTACTGAAATGATGTCTTTATCTCCCATAAAATCACGAACACTCTTAGCCAAATACTGGGGTTTCACGGGAAAAGCCGAATCATCGGACTTATTAGCTACACTTTTCTCCTGTGCAGCTTTTGCTTTTT
>QIEB01000472.1 GCA_003229495.1 Flammeovirgaceae bacterium | reverse complement strand
TCGGGGTCCAATTTGCCAGCATCGGTGATCCAGCCTCCAAATACCGGGCGCAGCCATTCCAGGCTCATATCAGGGTACCCTAATTGCAATCTGAAGATACTACTTAACATACCGCCTATTAAGGCCCAGAAAATCCCAGTGATCAGAAATTGTTTAGCAATGATTTTGTGGTCCTGACTAAATATGTATTTGCTTACAAAGCTTTCCTTGTGATGCCCATGGGCATGCCATTGTTCATTGTGATATCCGGCGGTTTCTGCTATATGTTGATCCATCTAAAGGACGAATTTAGTTTTTAGTTCTTAGTTTTTAGTTTTTAGTTCTTAGTCTTTAGTATCTATATTGGTGGTTATACTAGCGACCTCCCGAAGTTTCTCCGGAACTTTTGACAGGTACGAAGGATTCTGTGACAACCAGGACTCCTGTGAATCATACCATATCTTATAATCCTCAGGTTCATCCACCACCAGAATCAGGCGCATCGAAAAGTGACCTCGACCACAAATTTCCGTACAAGCCAATTCGTAATTAAAGTCCGGATTACCAGTCTCCTGTCTCATATCCTCAGTAGATTTATTAGGTACAAACCAAAAGCGAGTGGGCATGCCAGGTACCGCATCCATTTTTACTCTAAAGTGGGGCAGGAAAACACTGTGTAATACGTCACGGGCCCTGATCTTTAATAATACTGGTTGACCTTTGGGCACGTGTATTTCACCGGGAACAAAGTCATCGAAACTGGCCTTATCTGTAAAATCCATGCCAAATTCATTCACGGGATCAATAAGCTTATAGTCATAATTCCCTAGCAGACCATCTTTCCCAGGGTATCTTACCCTCCAGGCAAATTGGTACCCCATCACTTCAACTACTTCCGCTCCACTGGGAGGATCACTGGTAACTTGTGTCCATACCTTAAGTCCGTAGCCAACCAATAGCGTTAATACTATAGCAGGGATTACTGTCCAGACTATTTCCAACTTGTGGTTATCGGGATAAAATAAGGCCTTGTTGGATTCTTTATATTGATAGCGAAATGAAAAATAAAACAATGCTCCATTGGCCAGTATGAATACAATGCCGGTGATAATAGTGGTAATCCAGAACATTTTATCAGTAAGTATGCCATGCTCTGAGGCTATTGGAAGGTTATATCTGTCAAATTCAGCGAAACTGTACCAGAAAAACCACACCACTGATACTATAAAAAATAGTAGCATAAGCGCCCCGTTCACACGGTTGCTGGTGGATTCAATTTTTTTATCGGACCCCTTCGCTACGTTTAGCAGAGATTGTACTCTGAAAAGAAACAGCAGGATCACCAACACCAAGATGACTCCTAAACCAATAGCAACTTCAAACATATAATCTCAAGTTATATTATTATCACTAATTCTATCCAATCAGCACCCCATTATATGTTATGGTGCATACTTTCTTCCAGCATGGGATGGTTCTTGCCCACTAATGGTATTTTAGCCAGGCTGGCTAAAACCACAAACAGAAAGGCCACTCCAAAAACTATTGCCATACCAATCTCCAAAAAGCCGAAGCCTCCACTCTCTTTTAAAGTTCCTGGCGTCACCATAAGGTAGAAATCCAGCCAATGTCCAATGATCACTACCGGGCATACAATTTTGAGAAAAAGAGCATGCCGTTTTGCATCCCTGGTCATTAACGCCAGGAACGGAAAAACAAAATTCATGAGCAAAACCACATAAAATACCGGTGCATATTGGTCACTGGTAACACGTTCCACAAAATACACCGATTCCTCGGGGATATTTGCATAATAAATCAGCAAGTATTGAGACACCCATAGGTATGCCCAAAATATGCTGAATCCAAATACAAATTTTCCGAGATCATGCAAATGATTGGCGTTAACCAGACTTAGATATCCATTCTCCTTTAAAATCACTACAATAAGTGTGATAACCGCCAATCCGGTAACAAACCAACTGGAGAACACATACCATCCAATCATGGTACTAAACCAATGAGTATCAATAGAAAGTATCCAATCCCAGGCCGACATTGATGAGCTTACTGCAAAAATGACAATAAACCCGGCACTGATACCGATCAGCTTTTTCCAATGCTGGGTACTGCCGTCAAGATCTTCGGCTACCATTTCCTTTCTAATCCAACGGTAAAATAAATACCATAGCGAGAAATAAATAATGGTTCTGGCCAGGTAGAACGGTGTATTCAAATAGGCTCTCTTTCCGGCAATTATCTCGTCAAAGTGTTCACCACCCTCAATATATAGGTCTTCATGGGTCCAGTGAAAAAGATCGTGACTGGCCACCAAGTAAATGACCAACATCAGTAATCCTGCTATTGGCAACCAACTTCCAAATGCCAAAGGCACTCTCTTAAAAGAGGCTGACCAGCCTGCCTGTGCCACATATTGCAGCGCTACGAAGAAAATACCAATAAGTGCTATCCCCGCAAAATACACATTGTTTATCCAAAGATTAGCATAAACACGCTGTATCCAACTCCCTTCATGTTGCCCGCTTACTGCTCCATGGCCTCCAGTTTCAGCGGCATGACCTGCAGCTTCAGCCCCATGTGATGCCGAATCATGATCACCGCCTATCATTAGGGCAATAACACCAATCACAAACATCACCGCTCCTACCAATCCGATTATTATCAGTTTCTTTTTAAGCGCAGCAGTGAATATAAATCTTTCGTCGGTCATTTTGATATTTTTTTGAACACCTTACTGATTTTGTAAGGTTTGAACATATCTTACAATCTTCCAGCGTTCCATGGGATCCAGCTGGGATGCATGGGAGAGCATTCTCCCTTTCCCATGAGTAATCACATGATAAATATGGCCTTCTGCTTTATCCTTTACGGCTACGGAATTGTAAGGAGTTATACCCAGATACACTTGCCCAACCAATCCATCTCCACCACCGGTATCACCATGGCAATGGGTACAAAACCTGCCATATAATACTTCTCCCTCCGCTAATACAGTTTCATTATCTGGCAACGGGTTTTTCAATTGCTTCGCCGCCAACTCCAAACTATCCTTAGGAATGTTATTAGGAAGCAGCCCGTATTTATTTCTACTAACGGTATAATCGGGTGGCAGCCTCATATTCATCCGGTTAGGATTATGTGGGTTACTATTAAAAAACTCACCTTTACCATCTTCCCGGTTACTTATCAACTGGCCTGCCTGTTCGTCGGTAATCTGACTTAGTCCCTCGTAGGGTACCGAGTTATACATTTGAGGAGCGTATTCATAGCCAGTCTTGTCCCCTTTTGCTCCACAGGCTACCAGAAATATGCAATAAGTTAATACAATGACGATATTTAGTTTTTGATACATGCTTTTCAATTAATCATCAAATTGCTTGGGTTTAACTTCGGACGCACCGTTTTCATTTAATATATTGGTAATTACCTCAGTAGAAGCTTTGTTTTCATCTAAATCAATGGCCATCACATGTTTGTTGTCGGTACTCCTTTCATCAAATATCCGGGCTTTGCCCCAAGGCTTCATATTACTCACCACCAAAAAAGTCCCTACCATGCCCAAGGCGGACAATAGAACGGTCAATTCAAAGGTGACAGGAACATAGGTTACGGATGCGTAATTTTTGCCACCGATGATCATGGGCCAGTCTGTGGCCATCATGTAGCTTTGTATGAGCAAAGCCAGCGCGGTACCCAGAAACCCAAACATGAAGGCAGCAATAGGCAAACGAGTTCGTTTGTATCCCAGCGCCTCATCTAATCCGTGTACCGGATAAGGAGTGAATACCTCATGTATCTTTACCCCGTTTGCTCGAATTTTCTTTACTGCGGATATTAAAACATCCTCATCCTCATAGATACCAACTAGAAAATTTTTACCGCTATCCATAGATTATTGTTTTACATTTTGGACTACCGTCTCCGCGGCAGGTGTCTTTTCAGAATCTGACTTCAAAATAGTTTTTATCTCGGCTATGTTGATCACCGGGAAAAACTTGGCAAACAGGAAGAAAGCCGTAAAGAAGAATCCGAAAGTGAATAAATATGTTCCAATGTCATAAAGGGTAGGATGGAACATGGCCCAACTGGATGGTAAATAATCCCTGTGTAAGGAGGTGACGATGATCACAAATCGCTCAAACCACATTCCGATATTTACTACGATAGACAAAATGAAAGAAGCAGCAATGCTGGTTCGAATCTTTTTGAACCAGAACAATTGTGGTGATACTACATTGCAGGTCATCATGGTGGCATATGCCCACCAATACGGTCCGGAGGTACGATTCAGGAATGCATATTGCTCGTATTCAACGCCAGAGTACCAGGCCATAAATAATTCGGTAATATAGGCAACACCTACTATAGAACCGGTGACCATGATAATAGTGTTCATTAGTTCTATATGTTTAATAGTAATGTAATCCTCTAACTTGTAGACCTTTCTAGTGACCAGCATTAAGGTCATTACCATGGCAAACCCGGAAAAGATAGCCCCTGCCACAAAATACGGGGGGAATATAGTTGTATGCCATCCGGGAACTACCGATGTGGCAAAATCCATGGATACGATGGTGTGGACCGATAGCACCAACGGTGTTGCCAGGCCAGCCAAAATAAGAGACACCGATTCGTAGCGTGCCCAGGTTTTGGCAGCTCCGTCCCACCCAAAGCTCAACGCACCATAAATAATTTTTGAGACTCCTTTGGCCCGGTCCCTGATAGTGGCAAAATCCGGAATCATGCCCAGGTACCAAAAGACCAGCGATACCGTAAAATAGGTGCTGATAGCAAATACGTCCCAAAGCAGTGGTGAGTGGAAATTTATCCACAAGGACCCAAAAGTGTTGGGCAAGGGCAATGCCCAATAGGCACCTAACCAGGGTCTTCCCATATGCATAACAGGAAACACGGCCGCGCAGATCACTGCAAATATGGTCATTGCCTCAGCCGCCCGGTTAATTGACATTCTCCATTTTTGCCGGAACAGCAGTAAAATGGCCGAAATCAGGGTCCCGGCGTGACCAATACCTATCCACCATACAAAATTTGTTATGTCCCAGGCCCAGCCCACGGTCTTGTTCAGTCCCCACATTCCAATGCCTTCCCATAGAGTGACAATCAGTGCATACCCTCCCAATGCCAAGGCCCCCAATGAGACAGCCATTGCCACCATCCAAAGCCTGGAAGGCTTCTCTTCTACCCTGGAGCAAATATCATGGGTAACGTCATGGTAGGTTTTCTTTCCAGTTATTAATGGATCTCTAACGGATGATACTACCTGCATGTTATTCTTCTTTAAGCGTTATCGTCATCTTTATTTCTAATTTTCCTCAGATAGAAAATATTAGGGTCCACATTAAGTTCTTGTAATACAGTATATGCCCGGGGTTCCTCCGCAGTTTTATGACCCTCCTGGTACTTCATCTTTAGCACTTTGGCTATCTTGCTGTCCGGATTATTCATATCTCCAAAGACCAGGGCCTCAGAGGGACAAGCTGCGGCACACGCCGTATTAATATCATCGTCAGTAGGCCGGCGGCCATCTTTTTTAGCCACCAGTTTACCGGCTTGAATTCTCTGAACACACATAGTGCACTTTTCCATTACTCCTCGTGCCCTGACAGTTACATCAGGGTTTAATACCATGCGACCCAGAGTATTGTTCATTGAGGAATTCTCTGGAAATCTAGTGTTGTCGTGGTATTTGAACCAATTGAATCGTCGAACCTTATAGGGGCAGTTGTTTGCACAATACCTGGTACCAATACAACGATTATAAGCCATTTGATTCAACCCCTCGGTACTATGGGTAGTAGCGGAAACAGGACAAACCGTTTCACACGGGGCATTATTACAATGCTGGCACAGCATGGGCTGGAATGTCACTTCCGGATTTTCTGCAGCTGCTTCAAGTGAGGGGTAGTCCTCAACACCGGCGCTACTATAATAGCGATCGATTCGAAGCCAATGCATTTCACGACGGTTCAATACCTCCTGGCGCCCCACCACAGGTACGTTATTTTCTGCTTGACAAGCAATGGTACAAGCTCCACAACCAACACAGGAGTTTAGATCGATTGATAGTCCCCAATGATGATTCACATAGCGGTCCTGATGATGTTTCCAAAGAGTTATTGTTTTCGGTACTACCTTTTCCTGGTCACCTTTCCAGGTGGTAACTTTGGGAGCAAATTGACCGGCATGCTGGTCCTGCTGGTAATCAGCTAGTAAAGCCTCCTGAATGATGGTTTCTCTTCCCATGAAAGTCTCATGAGTCTGAGTCCGTGCGATCTGATGAGGCTTACCAGTTATTTCAAGGGTCACATCGTTGGTAACTTCATACAGCAATGTCCCATTTGATCGGTCAATCAATGGAAATGCGTTGGTCCCTAAGCCATCAGCTACCCTCCCTCCTTTCTTGCGTCCATATCCCAAAGCCAGTCCAATAGTTCCTTGAGCCTGACCTGGTTGTATCAACAGAGGGGCGGATACCGTTACCCCATTAACAGTAAGATTTGCAATCTTGGTTTTACCTTCAACCATTGAAAGCCCGTTCTCCCGGGCAAATTTCTGTGAAATGGTAAAGTAGTTGTCCCAAACCGCTTTGGTGATTGGGTCAGGAAGTTCCTGAAGCCATGGGTTATTGGCTTGTGAACCTGTTCCTACTCCTACTTTTTGGTATAGAACTAACTCCTTCGCGGTACTTTCTACTTGATATTTTGATTGCAGCGCACTCGAGATTGCATTTAGATCGACGGTAAATCCATTGGATCCAGTCCCCTCTGGTTCATCGGAACCGGTCCCCTCTGGTTCATCGGAACCGGCACTTTCTGAAATGCCGGCATCTGCTGCCAATTCAAATACCCCATCGTACAGGCTCTGATTCCAAAATTTTTGGAAATCATGGTAACCTGATCCGGGAAAATAAGATTCTTGCCAGTTATTCTGCAAAAATTTATGGTAATCACTTTCATCGGCGCCAGCCCAGGTTAAAAAACTACTTTGAGCCTGGCGGGTATTAAATAGTGGTGTAATACCTGGCTGGCATAAACTAATTTGACCTTCTTGTGGTAGCGCGTCATTCCAGGACTCCAAATAATGATGGTCCGGGGTTACAAAATCTGACAAAGAGGCGGTCTCATCCATTCGATCAGAAGTAGAAATCTTTAGCGCTATGTTTTGAAGTTCTGCTGCTAACAATCCACCCTGGGGATGATCATATACCGGGTTTGCATTGTAAAATATAACTGCATCAATTCGACCACCTGCAACATCTTCAACGAATTGGCTCATTTCCTGGTCGTTCCCCTGTCGATGATACACAGGCTTATTCAGATCGATAGTGGTACCGTAATTACCAAGCAATTGGTTGATAGCGTTTACAGTGCTTTGAACATCCGGATCATTAGAGCCTGATACCACCAGGCTCTTTCCTTTGGCGTTCCATAATGCATCAGCTGCCTTATCCAGGAAAGGGACATCCACTGCAGGCGTGCTCATGCTTGCGGCACCAGATTTGGCCGCCAGCCTATTATACAAAGTTGATGCTATAAGGCCTTGTTGAGAAGGTTTTACCGGGATACGATAATCCGCATTTGAGCCGGTTAATGACATGTTCGACTCATAGTGAAAATGTCGTGACATCTTTTTTTGACCCTTACTGAACTTCCTGCTTTGAGTGTATTGGTTTATGAAGGTGACGGGAGAAATCCAGGTTCCCAGAAAATCTGCCGCTAAGCTTACTATGACTTCAGCTTTGCTAAAATCATAGGCTGGAATGTCTCCTCTGCCAAAAGTATCTTGATTGGCCTTTACCATACCATATGCCGACTGAGGGTCATATACCACATGCCTGGTATTGGGGTAGCTGGCAATAAACTCCTTAATGGCCTTTTTAGTGCTGGGGCTAAGTATGGAATTACTAACAATTCGTATATTTTTACTGGCTTCAAGAGCGCTCTTTATTTCATTATCAA